>CALMTJ010000514.1 GCA_937872715.1 uncultured Methylobacteriaceae bacterium | reverse complement strand
ACTTGGATCGGTGGCGACGTGCCCATCATTACGTCGGGAAAGAAACCGGTCAAGCCGTCCCGGTCGAAAATCCTGTGAAATCGAGCATTCCGCTCCGACATCCTTGCCGAGACATGTCTCGGGCGCGCGGAGATCGGCCGGGAGAGATGGGCGTGCGGCACCGCCCCTCAATAGGCGTTCTCCGTCTTCAGGAGGGAGACCGGGGTCGCGGCCAGGATGAACAGGTCGAAGAACACCGACCAGTTCTCGATGTAGTGGAGATCGTGCTCCACGCGGCGCTGGATCTTCTCCTCCGTGTCGGTCTCACCGCGCCAGCCATTGATCTGCGCCCATCCGGTGATGCCGGGCTTGACCTTGTGGCGCGCGAAATAGCCGTCGACGACCTGATCGTAGAGCCGGTTCTCCGCCTTGGCCTGGAAGGCGTGCGGCCGCGGTCCGACGAGCGACATGTCACCCTGGAACACGACGTTCAGGAGCTGCGGCAGCTCGTCCAGGGACGTCTTGCGGAGGATGCGCCCGACCCTCGTGACGCGGGGATCGTCCCGGGTCACGAGCCGGCTCGCGCCCGCATCCGCCATGTCCGTATACATGGACCTGAACTTGAAGATCTCGATCAGCTCGTTGTTGAAGCCGTAGCGTTTCTGCCGGAAGAGAACCGGGCCGGGCGAGTCGAGCTTCACCGCCAGGGCGACGGCCAGGAAGAGCGGGAACGTCAGGAGGAGGAGCAGCCCGCCGACCACCTTGTCGAACAGCCATTTCAGCACGAGGTCCCAATCCGCGATCGGGCGGTCGAACACGTCCAGCACCGGCACGGAGCCGATATAGGAATAGCTGCGAGGGCGGAGCCTGATCTTGCTCGCGTGGGCGGAGAGCCGGATGTCGACCGGCAGCACCCACAGCTTCCCCAGCATCTGCAGGAGGCGCGCCTCGGCCGAGATCGGCAGGGTGAAGATCACGAGGTCGAGCGGCGTGCGGCGCGCGTAGTCGACGAGCGCGCTCACGGTGCCGAGCTTCTGGTAGCCGCCGATGACCGGGGGGGAGCGGCTGTCGTCCCGGTCGTCGAACACGCCCACGATCCGAAGCCCCGTCTCGGGCTGCGCCTGGAGGATGCGGATCACCTCGTTCGCCGCCTCCCCGCCGCCGACGATGGCGGTCCTGCGCTCGAAGATGCCGGCCGCCGCGAGGCGGCGGGCCGCGACCGCCAGCGAAAGGCGGCTCGCCGTGAGGCCCGCGAGGCCCGCGAGGTACCAGCTCCCGAGCCACACCCGGGAGAGCGACGTCCCGGCCTTCAGGAAGAAGACCAGCGTGATGGCGCACAGGAACACGAAGGACCACGCGCCGGCGAGCTTCAGCCCCGTCGCCACGAGCGAGCGCAGCGCCGAGACCGTGTAGGCGCCGACCGCCTGGAACGAGACCATCGCGGCGAGCGAGACGGCCGCCACGGCGCCGATATAGGAGAGCCCGAAGGGGACTTGGCGGCCGTGGAGGTAGAGCGTGTGCGCGAGGATGCCGGTCGCCACCACGGTCAGGGCCTCGATCAGCCGGAAGATGCCGGACAGGATCACGGGCGAGATGCGGGCTCGCCTCCGCGCGCCGGGCAGCGGCATGGCCGGAAGGCCCGCCTCCTGTCCCGTGCCGCCTCCCGCGCTTCTCGCCGCGGTGAGGATGTCTCGCACGTGAAGCCCGGCCATGACGCGCCCGTCCCTCGATCGTGGCCGCCGTGGAACGTTCACGGCCGCCGCTTCCGGTCGAGATTAGGGCGCCGAGCCTTTCGGAAGGCTCAACGGATCCGCCGCGTCGCGATCCCGCCGAGCGGCCCGGGCATCGGCGTAGCCTCCCAGCACCCCGTCCAGCATCGTGTCGATCCGGAAACCGTCATGGACTTCGCGGCTCAGGGCGAGGGCCTTCGCGTGCCGGGCCTCCTCGCTCTGCCCGAGCGCGTCCATGATCTTTCCGGCGAGCCGGACCGGATCGGATGGCGGGATGAGGTCGCCGGCATAGGGGCCGAAGATCTCCGGGATGCCGCCGACATCGGTCGAGACCAGGGGCTGCGCGGCCGCCGCCGCCTCCAGAATCACGTAGGGGAGGGATTCGGCCTTGGACGGCACCACCATGACGCGACCGCGGGCGAGCGCCGCCCGGATCGGCTGGGGCGGGACGAAGGCGGTCGAATCCCACACGCCCGCCGCCCGGGCGTGGTCCTGCAGGCGTGTCTCGGTCGGTCCGGATCCGACCGCGAGCAGCGTCAGCCGCCGCCCATGCTTCTTCTTGATGAGGGAAAGCGCCTCGATCAGCGTGTCGACGCCCTTCGCGATGCGGAACTCGCCGATATAGACGAGATCGAACGGGTCCGGCGCCCGCTCGATCGGCTCGAACTCCTCCTCGGCAATCCCGTTATGGACCACCCGCACGAGGCGGTCGGTCGCGCCCACGAAAGCCTCGAACCGGTCCCGGACGTAGCGGCTCTCGAACAGGAAGACGTCCGTGCGCCGTTCGAGGATCTTCTCGGCCGCCATGTAGAGCCGGTGGGCGAGCGTGCCCGGATGGTAGTTGAAGCTCCCCCCGTGCGGCGTGTAGGCCCGGATGGCCCGGCCGCTCCCGGCGGCGAGCCGCGCGAAGGCGCCTCCCTTGGAGCCGTGGCCGTGGAGCACGTCCGGGGCGAGCCTGCGGGCGAGCGCGGACAGCCGGGTCACGGCGACGGCGTCCAGCGGGTGGATGGAGCGATGCATCGGCATGCGGTGCAGGCCGAGCGCGAGGTCGGGCGCGAGCGCCGTCAGGGTCTTGGCGGCGCGCGCCCCGCCCGTCGACGACTCGCAGAAGATGCCGACAAGATGCCCGGCGGCGATCTGGCCGCGCGCCACGTCGAGGACGTGCCGGAACAGCCCGCCGAGCGGCGCGCGGAAGACGTGGAGGATGCGGAGGGGAGCCAAGGTCTCGCGCCCTGACGGCAGGGTCCGGCTAGAACCAGCGCTCCTTGATCACGATCGTGTCGCCGGGGCGGACCTGGTAGGTGATCGGCACCTCGGCGGTCTGCATGCCCCGCGCGGTCCGCCGGGTGAGCTCGACATTGTCCCGGTTGGCCCGGGCGGAGAATCCGCCCGCGATCGCGACGGCCGTCTGCACCGTCATCCCGTTCACGTAGGCGAATTGGCCGGAGGTCGTCACCTCGCCCAGGATGAAGAAGGGCCGGTAGGTGTCGATCTCGACCGTGACCTTCGGCTCGCGGATGTAGCCCGCCTTGAGCTTGCCCTCGATGGCCGAGCCCGCATCCGCCGTCGTCAGGCCGCCCACGGGCACGGCGCCGATCAGCGGCATCGAGATGCGGCCGGACGCGTCGACCTGATAGATGTTGGACAGCGTGTCCTGCCCGAAGACGATCACCCGCAGCTTGTCTCCCGTCGACAGGGTGTAGGCCTCGGCCGGCCGCATGTCCCGGACCGAGCCCGTGGTCCGGGGCTGCATGCATCCCGTGACGGGCAGGGACGCGGCGAGGAGAAGGAAGCTTCGGCGGGTCGACATCCGGGAGCCCAGGAACGTGGATCGCCTCCCCGTCTAGTCTGCCATGGTTAACGGATGGTTCGGGCCGGCCGCCGCCTCGTCCAAGCCGGTCGGCCCCGGCTTAACTCCCTCTCAACCATAATCGCGTGTGATCGTCGGGAAATTCGGACGCGTCGCGTCGCCGGACGATCGCTCATGACCTACGCCTACGCCGCTCCCGCCGCGCCGCCCTCCGAGTCGGAGGCGAGCATCGCGGACCTGTTCCGGGCCATGCGGCGCCGCTGGCGCTACGTGGCGGTGCCGACGCTCGTCGCCTTCTTGGGCGCGCTCGTGTTCGTGAACGTCGTGGCCCCGCGCTACACGGGCGAGGCGCGCCTCATCCTCCAGTACGGCGACACCTACTTCACCCGGCCGAACGCCGACAGGACGGACCCGTCGCAGCTGATCGACGAGCAGGCGGTCGCGAGCCAGGTCCAGGTGGTGATGTCCCGCGATCTCGCCCGCGAGGCGATTAGGCGGCTCGGCCTCGTCGGCAACCCGGAATTCGACCCCGGCGTGAGGGAGCTCGGCCTCGTCCAGCGCCTCGCGATCCTGTTCCGGATCGCGCGCGATCCGGCCGCGAGGCCGCCCGAGGAGCGCGTCCTCGACGCGTATTTCGAGAACCTGAACGTCTACCCGGTCGGCAAGTCGCGCATCCTGGCGGTCGAGTTCCGGGCCAAGGATCCGGAGCTAGCCGCCCGCGCCGCGAACACGGTCGCGGAACTCTATCTCGGGCTGCAGGAGGACGCGAAGAAGGACCTCGCGCGCTCCGCCTCGACCTGGCTCGGCTCCAACATCGACGAACTGCGCCGCCGCGTCGCGGAATCGGAAGCGAAGGTGGAGGCGTTCCGGTCCAAGACCGGGCTGCTCACCGGAAGCGGCGCCACGACGCTGTCGGCCCAGCAGCTCTCCGAGCTCTCGACGCAGCTCGCCCAGGCGCGTGCCGCGCAGGGCGACGCGCAGGCGAAGGCCGCGATGATCCGCGACCTGATCCGCGACGGCCGCGGCTTCGAGATCCCGGACGTCGCGAACAACGAGCTGGTGCGGCGCCTGATCGAGCAGCGCATCAACCTCCGGGCGCAGCTCGCGCTCGAATCGCGCACGCTGCTGCCGCAGCATCCGCGCATCAAGGAGCTGAACGCACAGCTCAACGATCTCGAAGGCCAGGTGCGCGGGGCGGGCGAGCGCACCGCCCGCACGCTCGAGAACGACGCCAAGCTCGCCGCCTCCCGGGTGGAGGCCGTGGAGGCCGCCATCAATCAGCAGAAGCAGGTCGTCTCCCAAGCGAACGAGGGCGAGGTTCAGCTCCGCGCCTTGGAGCGGGAGGCGCGCGTGCAGCGCGACCAGCTCGAATCGTTCCTCACCCGCTACCGCGAGGCGACGGCCCGCGACGCCGGCAACGCGGCGCCTCCGGATGCCCGCATCGTGTCCCGGGCCGTCGAGCCGTCCCTGCCGTCCTTCCCGAAGAAGCTCCCCATCGTCGTGATCGCGACGCTCGCGGCCCTGATGCTGTCCGCCGGCGCGATCGTGGCCGGGGAGCTTCTCGGCCCGAACAGCGCGCCCGCCGCCTTCGCCTTCCCGGGCCATCACCCGGCCGGGCCGGACACGCCGCGTGGACGCCGTGCGGATC
>CALMTJ010000513.1:2901-6136 GCA_937872715.1 uncultured Methylobacteriaceae bacterium | reverse complement strand
GGTCCGGACCTCCCCGCCGCCTCGCAGGCGCTCGCCCTGTCCGTCAACGGGGCGCTGGGCAATCTCGGCCGGACGCTCCTGCCCGTCGAGCCCGTCGCGCTCGCCGCGGCCGGGCCGGTCGGCACCCTCGCGGACCTCGCCCGCGACCTGCGGGAGGACCGCGTCTCGACGCTCGTCCTGATCGATTGCAACCCGGCCTATACGGCCCCGGCCGCCCTCGGCATCCCGGCCCTCCTGCGCCGGGCTGGCCTCGTGATACATGCCGGCACCCACGCGGACGAGACGGCGGGTCTCGCCGACTGGCACATCCCCCTGCCGCACGCGCTCGAGACCTGGAGCGACGCGCGGGCCGTCGACGGCACCGCGACGATCCTCCAGCCGCTGATCGCGCCGCTCTACGCGTCGCGCTCCGTCCACGAGATCCTCCACCTCCTCTTCAACGACGCGGCCCTGCCGGCCGACGCCATCGTCCGGGAGACGTGGCGCGCGCGCTTCGGCCCGGCTTTCGACGAGAGCTGGACGCGGTCGCTCCACGACGGCTTCGTGGCCGGATCGGAGAGCTTGGCGTTGACTGCGGAGATCACCAAAACCCAACCTCCTCATGCTGAGGTGGCCGGCGCAGCCGGCCCTCGAAGCATGCAGACCGGTCGTGCGTCCTTCGAGGCTCCGCTTCGCTCCGCACCTCAGGATGAGGGGGGCGCGGGGGTCGGGCCACGCTTCGGCGGCATCGAGGTCGTCGTGCGGCCGGGCCCCCCGGTGGGGGGCGGGCGCGTAGCCCACAAAGGCTGGGGCCAGGGGCGCGGGGAGCGCGGGCGCGCGACCATCCAGCGCCAAGGAATCGTCGTGAGCCCGGCTTTGGCCGAGGAAAGCGGTCTCGCGAACGGCGACCGGGTCAGGATCGAGGCCGGCGGGCGGGCGCTCGACGCTCCGGCGTGGATCATGCCCGGCCAGGCCGCCCGGACGGTCACGCTGTTCCGCGGCTACGGCCGCCGCAAGGGCGGGCAGGTCTGCGAGCGCATCGGCTACGACGCGGGGGCGCTCCTGTCCGGGGACGGGACGATCCCGGCCGGCGCGACGCTCGCCAGGTTGGGCGGAGGCACCGCCATCGCCTGCACCCAGACGACGCAGGCGATAGAGGGCGACGACTTCGTCCGCATCGTCCCACCCGGCCAGCCCGTGGCGAGTCGCGCGGGGGAGCGCGACGGGGCGAGCCTCTACCCCGCCTGGCCGACAGGCGACACGGCCTGGGGGATGGTGATCGATCTCGACCTCTGCTCGGGCTGCAACGCCTGCGCGGTCGCCTGCCAGGCGGAGAACAACGTGCCGGTCGTCGGCAAGGAGCAGGTCGCCCGGGGCCGCCACATGAACTGGCTCCGCATCGACCACTACAACACGGGCGGGCTGGACGAGCCGCAGACCCATTTCCAGCCCGTGCCCTGCATGCATTGCGAGGACGCGCCCTGCGAGATGGGCTGCCCCGTCCACGCCACTTTGCACGGGCCGGACGGCCTGAACCAGATGGTCTACAACCGCTGCATCGGCACCCGGACCTGCTCCAGCTACTGCCCCTACAAGGTGCGGCGCTTCAACTATTTCGACTATACGAGCGCGGCACCCGAACCCCTGATCGCCCAGCGCAACCCGGACGTCACCGTCCGGGGCCGGGGCGTCATGGAGAAATGCACCTACTGCGTGCAGCGCATCCGGGGCGCGCAGGCCGAGGCGGACAAGGATGGCCGCCCGATCCGTGACGGGGAAGTGGTGACGGCCTGCCAGGCCGCCTGCCCCAGCCGGGCGATCACGTTCGGCAACCTCGCCGATAGCGGGAGCGCGGTCGCGGCGCAGCGGGCGAGCCCGCGGAATTACGGGCTCCTCGACCATCTCGGAACGCGCCCGCGCACCACCTACCTCGCCAAGATCGCCGACCGGGAGCCCGGCTGATGGCTGGCGGGGCCGAGGCGCTGCCGGCCGGGGCGTCGCTCGGCGACATCACCCGCGAGGTCGGCGACCTGCCGCTCCGCTTCCCGTTCCGGACGCGGTGGCTCCTTGCCTTCGGCGTCGCGCTCTCGCTGCTGGCGCTCTTCGTCGTCTCCGTCGGCTGGCTGTTCTGGTGGGGTATCGGGATCTGGGGGAACAACATCCCGGTGAGCTGGGGCTTCCCCATCGTCAACTACGTCTGGTGGTTAGGCCTCGGCCATGCCGGCACGCTGATCTCGGCCCTCCTGCTTCTCCTCGGATCGAGGCGCCGGAACGCGCTGAACCGCCTGGCCGAGGCGATGACGCTCGGCGCCGTGATCTGCGCCGGCATCTACCCGATCATCCATCTCGGCCGGCCCTGGTTCGTACACTGGATCTTCCCGTATCCGTCCAGCATGGGCGCGTGGCCGCAGATGCGCTCGCCGCTCGGCTGGGACGTCTGGGCCGTCCTCGCCTACGGGATCGTATCGGCGCTGTTCTGGTATGTCGGCCTCGTCCCGGACCTCGCGACCGTTCGGGACAGGGCGCGGACGCGTGGCTGGCAGCTCTTCTACGGGATCCTGGCGCTTGGCTGGCGCGGCTCCGCCATTCACTGGCTGCGCTGGAACCAGGCCTACCGCCTCTGCGCCGGCATCGCGGTGCCGCTCGTCGTTTCCGTGTCCAGCGAATATTCGTTCCTGTTCGCGGCCGGCACGCAGCCCGGCTGGCACGGCACGGTGAACCCGCCCTATTACGTGATGGGCGCGGTGTTCTCCGGCTTCGCGATCGTGACCGTCATCTCGATCCTCATCCGCCACGCGCTCGGCGTGCGCGACCTCATCACCGACCGGCACCTCGACCTGCTCGCCGGCGTGCTCCTCGCGACCGGCCTCATGACGGCCTACGGCTATCTCGCCGAGATCTTCGATGCCCTTTATTCCGGCGAGCCCGACGACCTCCGCAAGATGGGCGAGCGCTTCGGCGGCACCTATGCGTGGGCCTATTGGGGGGCGGTGGGCTTGAACTTCGTGCCGCTCCAGCTCCTCTGGTTCCGGACGATGCGGGCGCGGACGTGGCTGCTCTTCGGCGTCGCCGTCTCCGTCATGGTCGGGATGTGGTGTGAGCGTTTCGTCATCGTGATCGGCACGCTCTACCGCGACTATTTCGGGCGCGCGCCGGGCGCGGGCGACATCGCCGCGTGGGACGGCCTGTTCCACCGCGGCGTCACGTTCGACACGACGCTCGACACGCTGTTCGCCGACGGCGGCAGCGATGCGAC
>CALMTJ010000513.1:2294-2891 GCA_937872715.1 uncultured Methylobacteriaceae bacterium | reverse complement strand
TTCTGGGACTGGTCCACCTTCGTCGGCACGATGGGGGTGTTCCTCACCTTCTACCTCCTCTTCATCAGGGTGTTCCCGTCCATCTCCATGTTCGAGGAGAAGGAGGTGCTGGTGGCGGAGCGGCGCGAGCGGGCCGGTGGCTGAGCGGCTCTGGGGCATGTTGGCCGAGTTCGACACGCCCGAGGCGCTGGTCGGAGCGGCGCGGCGCGCCCGCGAGGCCGGGTATCGCCGGCTCGACGCCTTCACGCCCTACTTCGTCGAGGAGCTGACGGACGCGCTGGCGCTCCGGGAATGGCGGGTCGGGCCGGTCTTCGCCCTCGGCGGGCTCGCCGGCTTCGCGCTGACGCTGGCCGTGACCTGGTACATCACCATCGACTACCCGCTGAACGCCGGCGGGCGGCCGCTCTTCGCCTTTCCGGCCTTCGCCGTCGTCGGGTTCGAGACGATGATCGTCGGGGCGGTCGTGGCCGGGGTGCTCGGCATGCTCGGCATGAACGGCCTGCCGCGCCTCCATCACCCCGTCTTCGAGGCGGACCGGTTTCCCCTCGCGACCGATACGAGCTTCTTCCTCTGCGTGCTGGCCGAGGACGCCCGCTT
>CALMTJ010000513.1:0-2284 GCA_937872715.1 uncultured Methylobacteriaceae bacterium | reverse complement strand
GACGTGAGAACGGTTCTCGTCCTGGCGCTGGCCGCGGTCGCGCTCGCGGGCTGCGACCAGAACCTCACCATGGCGGACCAGAAGAAGTACCACCAATGGGAGCGGGCCGCCCTGTTCCGCAACGGCCGCGTCGTCCAGACCCCGCCCGCCGGCACCGTGGCCCGGGGCGAGCTCGACCGCCGCGCCCGGCTGGCGACGAAGCCGCCGCTCGACGCCGCGCTGCTGGAGCGCGGGCACGAGCGCTACGACATCTTCTGCTCGCCCTGCCACGGCCGGGCCGGCGACGGTCGCGGCACCATCGTCGCCCGCGGCATGCCGGCGCCGCCGTCCTTCGGCGACGAACGGTTGCGCCGCGCGCCGGACGATCACGTCGTCGACGTCATCACGCATGGCTGGGGCGTCATGTACGCCTATAACGACCGCGTGCCGCCTGCCGACCGCTGGGCCATCGCCTCCTATGTCCGGGCGCTGCAGCTCGGGCAATCGGCGGCCTTCGCGGACCTTCCGGCCGATCTCCGGTCCAAGCTGCCGCCGGCGCCGTGACCGCTTCGTGGCGGACCCGGCTCGGCACCGCCGGCCTCCTGTCGGCGGCCGCGGCCGCCCTCGCCGCCTGGCTCACACCCGGGACGTTCTTCCCGGTCTACCTGGCCGTCCTGTGCGGCATCCTGGCCGCGCCGCTCGGCTGCCTCGCCGTCCTCATGACGAGCATCCTCGTGCGCGGGCCGTGGTCGACCCTCCTTCGTCCCGGGCTGGAACGGGGGGTCGCGTCCCTGCCGGTCGCCTCCCTCCTGTTCGTTCCGGCGCTCGCCGCCCTCGGTTTCGTTTATCCCTGGAGCGGCGGCCTGCCGCCCGGCACCTTTCCGTTCCGTGCGGCCTGGCTCTCGCCCGGCTTCTTCGCGTTTCGCACGGTTCTCGTCCTCGCGGTCCTGTCGGCGGTCGGGTCCTTCCTGCTGCGGGCCCGGAGCGACCAGGCCCGGAGACGCCTCGCGGTCGGCGGCCTCGTGCTCTACGGGCTGCTGGCCACGGTCGCTGCGACCGACTGGATGCTCTCCATCGAGCCGCGCTTCCATTCCTCGATCTTCGGCCTGCTCGTGATCTCCGGGCAGCTCCTGTCCGGCCTCGCGTTCGGCATCCTTCTCGTACGAGACCCCGAGCCCGAGGAGGCCGGCGGCATCGGCGCGATCCTGCTCTCGACGATCTTGCTCTGGGCCTACCTGCACGCCATGCAGTTCATCGTGGTGTGGATGGCGAACATCCCGCGCGAAGCGGATTGGTACCTCCGGCGAGGGGAGGGCGGCTGGGCCGTCGTCGCCGGCCTCCTGGCCGCCGGCCAGTTCGCCCTGCCGTTCCTGCTTCTCCTGCCGGTCCCCCTCCGGCGATCGTTGCCGCTCCTCAAGACGCTGGCGGCGGCGACCTTGCTCTTGCGGTTGCTGGAGACAGCCTGGCTCGTGCTCCCGGCCGCGAGCGGCGTCGGTTGGGCCCCGGGCCTTCTCGCCGCGACCGCGTCGTCGATCGGGATGGTCTGCCTCCTTGCGCTCGCGCCTCCCGCCCTTCCATCCCCGACCCGCGAGGCCTAGACCGGCCGCATGGGTGAGCCGGCCATCTCCTCCAACGCGCCCGAATGGACGGTCTCCGAGCTTTCCGGCGCGCTGAAGCGCACGCTCGAGGACGCCTTCGGGCACGTGCGGCTGCGGGGCGAGATCTCCGGCTACCGCGGCCCTCATTCGTCCGGCCACGCTTATTTCTGCCTCAAGGATCGCGAGGCCCGCCTCGACGCCGTGGTCTGGCGCGCCGCCTTTGCCCGCATGCGGTTCAAACCGCAGGACGGGCTCGAGGTGATCGCGACCGGGCGCATCACCACCTTTCCGGGCAAGTCGACCTACCAGATCGTGGTCGAGCAGCTCGAACCGGCCGGCGCTGGCGCGCTCATGGCGCTCCTCGACGAGCGCCGCCGCCGCTTCGCCGCCGAAGGCCTCTTCGCGGCCGAGCGGAAGCGCCCGCTCCCGTTCCTGCCGCGGGTCGTCGGGATCGTCACCTCGCCCACGGGTTCGGTGATCCGCGACATCCTCCACCGGCTCGCCGACCGCTTCCCGCGCCACGTGCTGGTATGGCCTGTGCGGGTGCAGGGCGAGACCTGCGGCGACGAGGTCGCGGCCGCGATCGCGGGCTTCAACGCCCTTCCGCCCGGCCTGCCTCGGCCGGACGTGATCATCGTGGCGAGGGGCGGCGGCTCGCTCGAGGACCTCTGGGGGTTCAACGACGAGGCGGTGGCGCGGGCCGCGTC
>CALMTJ010000512.1 GCA_937872715.1 uncultured Methylobacteriaceae bacterium | reverse complement strand
GGACCACCTTCCCCACAAGGGGGAAGGCAGCGCCCGGCCGGTCAGCGATTCCTTGAACCGATGGCCCTGGCCGACGCGCTCAGAATTGCGGGCCCGACGGGCCGTCCCTACGGTGGCGTAAAATGCCCTGGGAGGAGCCGTGTCCCCGTATCATCGAGACCTCGACCGTAACCCGGCGAACCATCAGCCGCTGACCCCGCTCGGGTTCCTCCAGCGCGCCGCCGCGGCCTATCCGGACCGCGTCGCGGTGGTTCACGGCAGGCTGAGGCGCCCCTATGCCGAGCTCTACGGCCGCGCCCGCCGGCTCGCCTCCGCGCTGGCGCGGCGCGGGATCGGCCGCGACGACACCGTCGCGGCCGTGCTGGCGAACACGCCGGAGATGATCGAGTGCCATTACGGGGTGCCGATGGCGGGCGCGGTGCTGAACGCCATCAACACCCGGCTGGACGCCGCCACGATCGCCTTCATCCTCCGGCACGGGGACGCGAAGGTGCTGCTGACGGATCGCGAATTCGCTCCGGTCGTCGCGGACGCGCTGGCCCGGCTGGAGGCGCCGCCGCTGGTCGTCGACGTGGACGACCCGGAATATGCCGGCCCCGGCGAGCGGCTCGGATCCGTCGGCTACGAGGACCTCCTGTCCGAGGGCGATCCGGATTTCTCCTGGCAACCGCCCCCGGACGAGTGGGACGCGATCGCGCTCAACTACACGTCCGGCACCACGGGCGACCCGAAAGGCGTCGTCTACCACCATCGCGGCGCCTATCTGACCGCGATCGGCAACATCCTGTCCGGCGGGCTCGGGCGGCATCCGGTCTATCTCTGGACGCTGCCGATGTTCCATTGCAACGGCTGGTGCTTTCCGTGGACGGTCTCCGTCCTGGCCGGAACGCATGTCTGCCTCCGGCAGGTGCGGGCCGGCGCCATGTACCGGCTGATGGCGGAACACGGTGTGACGCATCTCTGCGGCGCGCCGATCGTCATGTCGCTCCTCCTCCAGGCCGGGGCGGACGAGCGCCGGCCCCTCTCTCGCCGGGTCGCCTTCATCACCGCGGCCGCGCCGCCGCCGGAGGCCGTGCTTTCCGGCATGCAGGAGGCCGGGTTCGACGTGACCCACGTCTACGGGCTGACCGAGACCTACGGGCCGGCGGTGGTGAACGAGTGGCACGGGGAATGGGACGGGCTCCCGGCCGGCGAGCAGGCGGCGCTCAAGGCCCGCCAGGGGATCCGCTACGTCCCGCTCGACGCGCTGGCGGTGCTGGACCCGGACACGATGGCGCCCGTGCCGCCGGACGGCCTCACGCTGGGCGAGGTGATGTTCCGGGGCAACATCGTGATGAAGGGCTATTTCAAGAACCCCCGCGCCACCGCGGAGGCGTTCCGGGGCGGCTGGTTCCACTCGGGCGACCTCGGCGTGCTCCACCCGGACGGCTACGTGCAGCTGAAGGACCGGTCGAAGGACATCATCATCTCGGGAGGCGAGAACATCTCCTCCATCGAGGTGGAGGACGCGCTCTACCGCCATCCCGCCGTCCAGGCGGCGGCCGTGGTCGGGCGGCCGGACGAGAGATGGGGCGAGACGCCCGTCGCCTTCGTGGAGCTGAAACCGTCCGAGACCGTCGCCGAGGCCGAGATCATCGCCTGGTGCCGGGCAAGCCTCGCCCATTTCAAGGTGCCCCGGCACGTGGTGTTCACCGAGCTTCCGAAGACGTCGACCGGCAAGGTGCAGAAGTTCAAGCTCCGCGAGTTGGCCCGCGCGATGTGAGCGCCCGTCGGTTGCGGCGCGACGTCATCGCGAGGAGGCGCAGCTGACGAAGCGATCCAGGGCCGACGCTCACCGGCTGGATCGCTTCGCTGCGCTCGCAAGGACGCTGACACCACCGGCCGGGAACTCCCCTTCCCTCGCGGGGAGGCGCAGGTGGGGGCGTGCAGGACCCGGCGTTCCGGTGCCGTCTGCACGCCCCCCATCCGGCCCTCCGCTTCGCTCGGGGCCACCTTCCCCACGAGGGGGAAGGCAGGGCCGAGCCGGTCGGCGATCCTTCCAGCGACCGCCCGGGCGCGACGCCGGCGCGACTTGATCCGCGGGGCTCCCGGGGGCCAGAGTGGACGGGCGATGCTGCAACCGACACCCATCGCGGCCGAAGCCCGGCCGCTCTCCTCGCCCCGCATCTACCTCGTGCGGATGGGCGTGTTCCTGATCCTGGTCGGGTTCGTCGCCTTCATCCTCTACCGGCAGCTCTTCGCGGCGTTCCTCGGCAATCCGGGACTGAACGGCCTCATCCTGGGCGTCCTCCTGATCGGCATCGTGCTGGCCATCCGGCAGGTGGCGCGGCTGTTCCGCGAGATCCGCTGGGTGAACCATGTCAGCGGCGCCAACGGCCGCACGCTGGCCCGGCCGCCGGTCCTGCTCGCCCCCATGGCGGCGCTGATCGGCGACCCCTCCAACCGCGCGGCGCTCTCCGTCGCGACCACGCGCTCGCTCCTCGATTCGATCTCGGCCAGGCTCGACGAGAACCGCGAGCTCGTGCGCTACCTCGCCGGGCTCCTCGTCTTCCTCGGCCTGCTCGGCACGTTCTGGGGCCTCATCGACACCGTGAACTCCGTCGGCCGGATCATCGGCTCGCTCCGGACGGGGTCGGACGCCTCCGTCCTGTTCGACGAGCTGAAGACGAATCTTGCGGCGCCGCTCTCCGGCATGGGCGTGTCCTTCTCGGCCTCGCTCTTCGGCCTCGCGGGCTCCCTGGTCCTCGGCTTCCTCGACCTCCAGGCCGGGCAGGCGCAGGGACGGTTCTACACGGAGCTCGAGGATTGGCTGGCGGCCGCGGCCGCGCTCGAGACCGCCGGTCCAGGCCCCGTCGACGGGACAGGATCCGCCGGCTCGTCGGAGGCCATCGACAACCTGGCGGATTCGATCCGGGAGCTCGTGAGCCACATGCGAACGGAGCAGCAGCAGCTTCGCGATTGGGTGGACGCGCAATCGGCGCGCGACCGCGACTTCCGCGGGCTCCTCGACCGTCTCGGCCGCGAGCGGACCCGGTAGGATGCCGGCCGGACGCCTGTCCCGCCGGGGAAGCCTCAATTACTGGCCGGGCTTCGTCGACGCGCTGTCGACGCTGCTCCTGTCCATCGTCTTCCTCCTGTCGATCTTCATGCTGGGCCAGTTCTTCCTGGCCCGCGAGATCTCCGGGCGCGACGCCGCCATGGAGCGCCTCAACCGGCAGATCGCCGAGCTGACCGACCTCCTGGCGCTGGAACGCTCCGGCCGCCGGGAAGCCGAGACGCAGGTCGGCGGCCTGCAGGCGACGCTCCAGGCCCGCGAGGCGGACCGCGCCCGCCTCCAGGCGCTGCTCGCCGC
>CALMTJ010000511.1 GCA_937872715.1 uncultured Methylobacteriaceae bacterium | reverse complement strand
TTCTCCGCCCGACCGATCCGCGGGAGTCCGTGGCGGCGCTCCTCAAGGGAGTCGATTGCGCGAGGATCAGCGCGACGGTCGACGCCCTCTCGGGCACCGTCACCTTGAAGGGCCACGCCCGCAGCGACGCGGACCGCGAGCGCCTCGCCGGCTCGGTCGGGGCGGTGGCGGGCGTCCAGCGCGTGGAATCGGACGGGGTCCGGGTGCTGGGCGAGCCCTATTGCCGCGTGCTCGCCCTGCTCGACCGGCCGGATTTCTCGCGCTCCGCGGAGCAGCGCTACGACATCGCGACCGTCGGCGCGACGAACCAGCCGGGCCTGCGCCGCGCGGTCGGCGGCGAGGCGCTGTCGCTGTCGCTCAGCGCGCCTGATTACGATTCCTACCTCTACGTGGACCATTTCTCGGCGGACGGGCGCGTGACCCACCTTCTGCCGACAGACCGGCCGGACAACATCCTGAAGGCGGACCAATCCTTCCGGCTGGGGCCCGAGGACCGGGGGCGCCGGGCCGTCATCTCACCGCCCTACGGCCTCGACGTCATCACGGTCGTGGCGGCGAACGAGCCGATCTTCCTGCGCCCGCGGCCGCTCTCCGAGGCCGCGTCGGGCTACATCGCCGCCCTGGACGAGCGGCTGGAGGCGCTTCGCCGCTCGGGCATGACGCTCCGCTACGAATACGCCTATTACCTCCTCTCGACCGAGCCGCCGCCCCGCACCGGCCGGTCCGCCGGGGGTGCGGGTCAGCCCGGAGCGGCCGCGTCCTCGGCCTCGTCGTCCCAGCGGTAGAGCGTGCCCCATTCGGGCTGCCACAGCCCGTCCGGGTCGAGGATCACCAGCGCGAGCTTGAAATCGTTGGCGAGCCGGACGGCGGACCGGATCGATTCCTTCAGGGGCATCTCGCCGCTGTTGAAGCCTTTCGGCAGCCGTCCGCCGGTGGCGGCCGCCGGGCAGGAGACGGTGCCGCTCATCTTCTCCCCGTCGCGGGCGAGGGTCAGCGTCAGCGCGTCGTCCGCCGGCTCGTCGACCTGCTCGAACCTGTTGGCGGGGGAGAGCGGCTTCTCTCCGGCGGCGGATTCGTCCTGATTCATGCCTTCTCCCCGCGCTTGGGCCTGCGCTCAATGCCGTCCGACGGCGCGGGCGTAAACTAGGCCGCGCCGCGCGCGCGCATCAAGCCTTGTCCGGCCGATCGGGAGGCTTGATCTTGCCTCGCCGGCCGGGATTCTGGCCGGAACGGCCCCGAGGCCGCAGGCAGGAGTGGACCATGACGGGACGGAGTGCGGACGATCTGAGATACCTGATCATGGGGGGAGCGGGTATCGAGATCAGTGCGAAGAACCTGACCGAGCTCGAGATCCGCTACCTCGCGATGACGGCGGCCCAGAGCCAGCTCAAGCCGAAGATCGTGCTGCGGGACGTCGACCGGTTCTCGGCGGACCAGCTCCGCCTCCTCGCGACCGCCGGCAAGGGCTGCCTCGTCTTCGCGGATCTCCAGGTGATCCCGACGCCGGACACGGAGGGCGAGCCGGAGATGCCCGCCATGCCGGTGCCGTTCGGATCGAGGTGAGCCCCGGCCCGGAGGGTAGCGCCGTCAGCCCGCGGCGCGCCGGCGCACCGTCCGCTCGACCACGACCGTCCGGCGGCCGGACACGATGGTGGTCACCGGCCGGACCGGCGACGCCTTGCGGATATGGGGCCGGATCTCCTCCGGCGGCACGCCCATGAGCCCGGCCGCGATCTCGATCTGGTTCTCGACATCGGAGCTGAGGTCGCTCGCGGCCGCGATCGCTTCCTCGATGGTCGGAGGCTCGTAGCGCACCTTCGGAGGGTGCTTGAAGGCTGGCTTCTTGACGGGAAGGGGCTGTCGCATGGGTCGTCGCACCGATGATGCTGCATTGCAGCATACATGACGTGCCGTGTCGAGATGGGTTCCGAAAGGTCGGCCCACCTCTTGCTGCGAGCATAGCGGACGCGCCCCGCTCGGGCGCGTCCGGGCAGGATCCGGACACATCTCGCGAGGAGCGACCTATGCCGCTGACGTTCAACAGCTACGGGAAAGGCCGGGTCCGGGTTTTCCGGCTTCGGCGCGGCGCCGATCGGCACGAGGTGCGGGAACTGACCTGCAAGGTCATGCTGGAAGGCGATTTCGCCGGCGCCTACACGCAGGCCGACAACCGGCAGGTGGTCGCCACCGACACGATCAAGAACATCGTGAACGTGCTCGCGCACGAGAACCCGGATGCGGATAACGAGACCTTCGCGACGCTCGTCGGACGTTTCTTCGTCGAGCGCTACCCCCAGGTGGAGAAAGCGGACGTGTACGCCGTCGAGACCCGCTGGGCCCGTCTCGCCATCGGCGGCGAGGCGCACCCGCACGCCTTCACGCTCGACGGGAACGGCCGTCCCGTGGCGCGGGTGGCGGCGAGCCGCGACGCGCTGACCGTCAGGTCCGGGCTCGAGGGCTTCACCTTCATGAAGACGACGGAGGCCGGCTGGGCGGATTTCCACGCGGACGAGTACCGGACGCTCCCCGACACGGATGACAGGATCGTCGCCTCCAGCATGGACGCGACCTGGACCTGGGAGCGCCCGCCCGCCGCCTACGAGGCCGCGAACGCGACCGTGCTCTCGACGATGCTGGCGACCTTCGTCGGCACCTACAGCGCGAGCGTGCAGGACAGCATGTACCGGATGGGGGAGGCCGCCCTCGCGGCCGTGCCCGAGCTGCGGGAGATTCGGCTCGCCATGCCGAACAAGCACTATATCCCCATGAACCTGTCCGCCTTCGGCATCATCGAGGGCGGAACCGTGTTCCTGCCGACGGACGAGCCGCACGGGCAGATCGAGGCCGTGATCTCGCGCGCGTGACACCGGCCCCGCCATGGCTCGCCGCATCGTGATGGTCCTTGCCGGCACGGGCCGCACGCTGGCGTAAGGTGGCGCCGCCATGCTCGAAGCCGCACGCCTGAAGACCATCGTCGACCGCGAGCCCCGCCCCGGGGGCCGCTACGTCCAGTACTGGATGCAGCAGGCCATGCGGGCCGAAGGCAATCCGGCGCTGGATCACGCGGTCGATCTGGCGAACCGCCTGGGGCTTCCGGTCGTCGTGGCCTTCGGCCTCACGGGCGGCACGAGCGAGCCTTACCCGGAGGCGAGGCTCCGCCACTACGCCTTCCTCCTGGAGGGCCTCGCAGACGCGAAGACGGCGCTGGAGAAGCGCGGCATCGCCTTCGTGATCCGGAAGGGACCGCCGGACAGGGTGCAGCTCGGCTTGTCGCGGGAGGCCGCGATCCTCGTCTGCGATCGCGGCTACCTCACGCCGCAGCGCACCTGGCAGCGCGCCGTCGCCGCGAAGGTGGGTTGCCGGATGGTGGAGGTGGAGACGGACGCGGTCGTCCCCCTCGAGAGCGCTTCGGGCAAGCACGAATTCGCCGCCCGGACCCTCCGGCCGAAGATCTATCGGCAATGGGAGGAGTACCTGGTCGAGCACGCCTCCCCGCCTGTCGGCCGGAGCGCGCAGGGGCTCGGCCTGCGCTCCGATGTCGACCTGTCCGATCCGCTGAAGGCGGCCCGCGGGCTGAAGGTGGACGGCAGCGTCGGACCCGTCCGCCGCTTCGAAGGCGGGCTGAGCGCGGCCCGGACACGCCTGCGGGCGTTCCTCGACGGCGGCTTCGACGGCTACAAGGACAGCCGGGGCGAGCCCGGCCGCGCGACGGTCTCGCACATGAGCCCCTTCCTCCACTTCGGGCAGATCTCGCCCGTCGAGATCGCGCTCGCCGCCCGCGCGGCGCGTCGCGGCGGGGCCGAGGATCGCGCCTCGTTCCTGGAGGAGCTCGTGGTCCGGCGCGAGCTCGCGCAGAACCATTGCTGGTACGAGCCCCGCTACGCGAGCTACGATTCGGTTCCGGACTGGGCCCGCAAGACGCTGGACGCTCATCGCGGCGACCCGCGTCCCTACCTCTACGGCCGCGCCGCCCTGGAAGAAGGCCGCACCCACGATCCCGTCTGGAACGGCGCCATGCGGGAGATGCGCGAGACGGGCTACATGCACAACCGGCTGCGGATGTACTGGGGCAAGAAGATCGTCGAATGGTCGCCCTCGCCGGAGGAGGCCTTCGCGACGGCGCTCGCCATCAACAACAAGTTCTTCGTCGATGGCCGGGACGCCAATTCCTTCACCAATGTCGGCTGGCTATTCGGCCTCCACGACCGGCCGTGGTTCCGCCGGCCGGTCTTCGGCACCGTGCGGTATCTCGGTGACAACACGCTGCGGAAGTTCGACACGGCCGGCTACCTGCGCTCGGTCGACGACCTCGTCGCGCGGGAGGGCGGG
>CALMTJ010000510.1:10201-15312 GCA_937872715.1 uncultured Methylobacteriaceae bacterium | reverse complement strand
GAATTTTGACTCTCAACGCAACGAAGCAGGCTCCCTCTCCCGTGGGGGAGAGGGAGCCCGCTGGGCCTGTCGGGCACGTGAGACAGACGCCGGATCGAGATGTGTTCATCCCGTAGCTCCATGAAGACGGGGCGGGTCACGTGGCGAGCGTGACCGCCGCGCCCGGACTCGGGCCGCCGGCGGCCGCGACGGGCCGCGGGCGCCGCGTCAACACCCTTCCCTTCGTGGCGCCTTCCGTCGCGGTCCTCCTCCTGTGGATGATCGTGCCCCTCGCGATGACGCTGTGGTTCTCGGCCCAGCGCTACAACCTGCTCGATCCGTCCGTGTCCGGCCTCGCCGGGATCGGCAATTACGAGTTCCTGGTCACGGACCCGGATTTCTGGGCCTCTCTCGTCAACACGCTGGTGCTCGTCGGTTCGGTTCTCGTCATCACGGTCGTGGCGGGAACGCTCCTTGCCGTCCTGTTCGACCAGCCCTTTCCCGGCCGCGACGTGGCCCGGCTGCTCGCGATCTCGCCTTTCTTCGTCATGCCGACCGTGGCGGCGCTGGTGTGGAAGAACCTCCTCATGCACCCGATCTACGGCGTCTTCGGCGCCGTGGCCCGGACGCTCGGCCTGCCGGCGGTGGACTGGTTCGCGCAGTTCCCGATGCTGTCGGTCATCGCCATCGTGTCGTGGGAATGGACGCCCTTCGCGCTCCTCATCCTGCTGACGGCCGTGCAGAGCCTCGACCGCGAGCAGCTGGAGGCGGCCCGCATGGACGGGGCCGGGCCGATCGCGCAATTCGTCTTCATCGTGCTGCCGCACCTGTCGCGCGCCATCTCGGTCGTGGTGATGATCGAGACGATCTTCCTCCTCACGATCTTCGCTGAGATCTTCGTCACGACGTCCGGCGGCCCCGGCAACGCGACCACGAACCTCGCCTTCCTGATCTACGCCCGGGCGCTCCTGCAATTCGACGTCGGGGGCGCCTCGGCGGGCGGCGTCGTGGCGATCCTGCTCGCCAACGTCGTGGCGTTCTTCCTCGTGCGCTCCATCGCGCGCCGGCTGGAGGTGTGAGGCGATGACCGGGAGCCTCGCCGGCCGCGTCGCCGTCACGGTCGCCGGCTGGGCGTTCGCGCTCATGCTGTTCTTTCCCATCGGCTGGATGGTGCTGACGAGCTTCAAGAGCGAGACGGCCGCCATCGTCCCGAGCCTCGCCTTCGCGCCCACGACGGAGAGCTACGGGGAAGTCCAGTCGCGCGCCTACTACCTCGCCTTCGCGCTGAACTCGGTCCTGATCTCGCTCGGCGGCACGCTCCTGTCGCTCGCCTTCGCGGTCCCGGCCGCCTACGCGATGGCGTTCCATCCGACCGCCCGCACCCGCGGCACGCTGCTCTGGATGCTGTCCACGAAGATGCTGCCCTCCGTCGGCGTGCTGGTGCCGATCTACCTCCTGTTCCGCGACCTCGGCCTCCTCGACACGCGCACCGGCCTCGTGGTCGTCTACGGGCTCATGAACCTGCCCATCGTGGTCTGGATGCTGTTCACCTTCTTCAAGGAGGTGCCGAACGACATCCTGGAGGCGGGCCGCATGGACGGCGCCCGCACCGGCGCGGAGGTCTGGCACCTGCTCCTGCCGCTCGCGCTGCCCGGCATCGCGTCGACCGGCCTCCTGTCGGTGATCCTGTGCTGGAACGAGGCCTTCTGGAGCCTGAACCTGACCTCCTCCGCGGCCGCGCCGCTCACGACCTTCATCGCGTCCTTCTCGAGCCCTCAGGGGCTGTTCTTCGCCAAGCTCTCGGCCGCCTCGACCGTCGCGGTCGCGCCGATCCTCGTCTTCGGCTGGCTCAGCCAGCGCCAGCTCGTGCGCGGGCTGACGTTCGGCGCGGTGAAGTAAAGGTACACCCGATGGCGACCCTCTCCCTTCGCGGGATCCGCAAGGCCTACGGGGCGACGGAGATCATCAAGGGCGTCGACCTCGACATCGCCGACCGCGAGTTCACGGTCTTCGTGGGCCCGTCCGGCTGCGGGAAGTCGACGCTGTTGCGCATGATCGCCGGGCTGGAGGAGATCACGGCCGGCGACCTCCTGATCGACGGCCGACGGGTGAACGACGTCGGGCCGGCCGATCGCGGCCTCGCGATGGTGTTCCAGTCCTACGCGCTCTACCCGCACATGACGGTGCGCGAGAACATGGGCTTCGCCCTCAAGCTCGCGCGGGCGCCCCGGGAGGAGCGCGACCGCAAGGTCGCGGAGGCGTCCCGCATCCTTCAGCTCGATCCCTATCTCGACCGGCGGCCGAAGGAGCTGTCCGGCGGCCAGCGCCAGCGCGTCGCGATCGGCCGCGCCATCGTGCGGCACCCGAAGGTGTTCCTGTTCGACGAGCCTCTCTCGAATCTCGACGCGGCGCTCCGCGGCCAGATGCGGGTCGAGCTCGCCCGGCTCCACCGCGAGCTCGACGCGACCATGATCTACGTGACGCACGATCAGGTCGAGGCCATGACGATGGCCGACCGCATCGTCGTGCTGCAGGCGGGCCGAGTCGAGCAGGTCGGCTCGCCGCTCGACCTGTACCACCATCCCGCGAACCTGTTCGTCGCGAGCTTCATCGGTTCGCCGCGCATGAACCTCCTGCCCGGCACGGTCGCGAGCGCGGGCTCGTCGGGTCTCACGGTCGCGCTCCCGGGAGGCGGCGAGGTGGCCGTCCCGGTCGACGCGTCGCGGCTCTCGGCCGGGCAAGCCGTGACGCTCGGCATCCGGCCGGAGGCCCTGCGTCCCGATCCGGAAGGCGGGATCGCAGGCGAGGTCGGCCACGTGGAGCGGCTGGGCGGCCTCACCCTCGTCCACGTGGCGATCCCGGGCGGCCCGACCGCCATCATGCAGGTGGAGGGTACCGACCCGTCCCGCCCCGGCGAGCCGATCCGCATGTCGGCCCGGGGCGAGGCCTCCCACGCGTTCGACGCGGCCGGGATCGCCGTGCCGCGATCCCTGCAACATCCGCTCGCGGCGTGAGAGGTGCACTCCAGCGACGGCGGCGGCCTATCCCCCGATCCTCATGCTGAGGTGCTGGCGCCGCGCGCCGGCCTCGAAGCACGCAAGACCGTTGCGCGTCCTTCGAGGCCGACCTTCGGTCGGCACCTCGGGACGAGGAGCGGGAATGCTCCCAACCCTCGTCCCCGCGCGCGCTGAGCCGCCATGTATCTCGGACTCGATCTCGGAACGTCGTCGCTGAAGGCCGTCCTCGTCGACGACGCGGAGCGCATCCTCGGAACCGCGAGCGCGCCGCTCGGCGTCGACAGGCCCCGTCCGGGCTGGAGCGAGCAGGATCCGCAGGCGTGGTGGGGGGCGATGTGCGACGCGCTCGACGCGCTCAAGGCCGCCCATCCGGCGGCCCTCGCGGCCGTCGAGGCGATCGGCCTGTCGGGCCAGATGCACGGCGCCGTGCTCCTCGACGAGGCGGACCGCGTGCTGCGGCCCTGCATCCTGTGGAACGACACCCGCGCGTCGGACGAATGCGCCATCCTCGAGGGGCGCTTTCCCGGCCTCCACGCCGTCACGGGCAACCTCGCGATGCCGGGCTTCACGGCCCCGAAGCTCGTCTGGGCGGCGCGGCACGAGCCGGACGTCTTCGCCCGCACCAGGCGCGTCCTGCTGCCGAAAGCCTGGCTGCGCCTCGCTATGACCGGCGAGGCGGTCGAGGAGATGTCGGACGCGTCCGGGACGCTCTGGCTCGATGTCGGGCGGCGCGCCTGGTCCGAGGCCGCGCTCGCGGCGACCGGGCTGCCGGCGGAGGCGATGCCGCGCCTCGTCGAGGGCAACGCACCGGCCGGCCGGCTCCGGCCGGAACTCGCGGCCCGCTGGGGCATGAAGGTGCCGCCGCTCTTCGCGGGCGGGGCCGGCGACAACGCGGCCGGCGCCGTCGGCCTCGGCGCCGTCCGGCCGGGCGACGCCTTCGTGTCGCTCGGCACGTCCGGCGTGCTCTGGGCGACGACCGCGGAGTTCCGGCCGTACACGGCGGGCGCGGTCCACGCCTTCTGCCACGCCCTGCCGGGGCTGTGGCACCAGATGGGCGTGACGCTGTCCGCCGCGTCGTCGCTCGCCTGGTGGGCCGGCATCACGGGACCTATCTCGCGGGCGAGCGGACGCCGCACAACGACGGCGCGTTGCGCGGGCTCTTCGCCGGCCTCGCGAGCGGAACCGAACGAGCCGCGCTGACCCAGGCGGTGCTGGAGGGCGTCGCCTTCTCGCTGCGCGACTGCCTGGACGCGCTCGCGGCCGCCGGCACCCGCGTGGCGGAGGCCGACGTGATCGGGGGAGGATCGCGCTCCCCGGCCTGGATCCGCATCCTCTCCGCGGTGCTCGCCATCCCTCTCCGCCGCGTCGCCGAGGGCGACCGGAGCGGCGCCTTCGGGGCTGCGCGGCTCGCCCGTCTCGCGGTCACGGGGGAACGCCCGGATGCTGTCTGCCGCCCGCCCGAGCGGACGGGCACGGTCGAGCCCGATCCCGACCTCCGCGACGCCTATGCCGAGCGCCTCGCCGCCTACCGGTCCGCCCGCGCCGGGGCGAAGGTCCGGCCGGCCCCCGTCCGGTAAGGGTCAGGCGGCCGGGATCGGCGCCTCGGCCGGCGGGCCGTTCCCCGGTCAGGACGGCAGGAGCGAGCGGATGCGATCGGCGTCGGAGGGCTCGACCGGGTTGTAGACGATCATCCCGAGATCGGGCCGTCCGTCGACCGCGAAGCTCGAATATTCGAGCTCGATCGCGCCGAGCACGGGGTGGCGCAGGCGCTTGGTGCCGTCGCCGTGGCTGCGGACGTCGTTGTCGCGCCACAAGGCCGCGAATTCGGGGCTGATCGCGCGAAGCTCGGCCACCATCTGCCCGACTTCCGACACCGCGCCGGCCCGGGCCGCATCGGCCCTGAACGCCGCGACGAGGAAGCGGGCCATGTCCTCCCAGCCCTCCTGGGCGGCCCGGATGCGGGAATCGCCGAAGACGAGCCGGAGGATGTTGCGCTCCCGTGGAGGAAGCCGGCCGTAATCGGTCAGCACGAGCGCCGCGGCCCGGTTCCACGCGACCACGTCCCAGGTCGCGGTCTTGACGATCGCGGGGCTGACCTCCAGGGCGTCGAGCAGG
>CALMTJ010000510.1:5729-10191 GCA_937872715.1 uncultured Methylobacteriaceae bacterium | reverse complement strand
GGCGGCCTTGTAGCGGACCTCCGGCGGGCGGCCGAGGCCCAGCATGAACAGGTGCTCCCGCTCGGCCTCCGTCAGCATCAGGCCGGCGGCGATGCGGTTCAGCACGTCCGCCGACGGGGCGCCGCCCCTCCCCTGCTCCAGCCACGTGTACCAGGTCGGGCTGATGTTCGAGCGCTGCGCCACCTCTTCCCGGCGCAGGCCGGGCGTCCGGCGGCGCGTGGCCGGGAAGCCGAACGCCGCCGGATCGAGGCGCGTGCGACGATCCCTCAGATAGGCCCCGAGCGGATTGGCGATCTCGGCGCCCGAGCCGGTCCTGTTAGCGGTCATAATAGGATGAGATCACTACTTCTCCTGAATAGACGGTAGAGCGACACCGCCGGTCCATCAACACCGGAGAACTTCCATGCGCGTCTTCCTCACCGGTTCGACCGGCTTCATCGGCTCCGCCATCGTGCCCGAACTGATCGCGGCGGGACACCGGGTCCTCGGGCTGGCGCGCTCGGAATCCGGCGCGAAGGCGCTCGCCGCGGCCGGCGCCGAAGCCCATCGCGGGGACATCGAGGATCTCGACAGCCTGCGGAGCGGAGCGGCCGGCTGCGAGGGCGTGATCCACACCGCCTTCGACCACGACTTCTCGCGCTTCGTGGAGAACTGCCAGAAGGACAGGCGCGCCATCGAGGCGCTGGGCTCGGCGCTGGAAGGGTCCGACCGGCCGCTCGTCATCACCTCGGGCACGGCCATGGGTGCGGCGAAGCCCGGCGAACCGGCGGCGGAGGACCATTTCAATCCCGATCACCCGAACCCGCGCGTCGCCTCGGAACTGGCCGGACGCGCGCTCTCCGAGCGCGGCGTCAACGTGTCCGTGATGCGGTTGTCGCAGATCCACGACACGGCCAAGCAGGGTCTCGTGACGGAGGTGATCGCGCTCGCCCGCCGGACGGGCGTGTCGGCCTATGTGGGCGAGGGCCTGAACGTATGGTCCGCCGCGCACGTGGCGGACGCGGCCCGCCTGTTCCGGCTCGCGCTGGAGCGCGGGCAGGCCGGCGCCCGCTACCATGCCACGGCCGAAGGCGCGATCCCGTTCCGCGACATCGCGGAGGCGGTCGCCCGCAACCTCGGGGTGCCGAGCAAGTCCCTGCCGGCGGACGAGGCCGCGAAGCACTTCACCTGGCTCATGGCGTTCGTCGATAAGGACATGTCGGCCTCGAGCAGCCTCACGCAGGAGCGGCTGGGCTGGCACCCGAGCGGCCCGGGACTGCTCGCCGACATCGCCGCCATGCCGCCGCAGGCGGCCTGACGGCGCCGGCACGGCGCTGGGGATTGCATCCGCCACGAGATCCGGCTCCGCGGCCCGACGGCCGAGAAGCCGCGAAGCCGACCCCGCCCATGCTGCGGACCGGCTTCGCGGCCCATCGGGCGCGCGACCTTGCGGGCGGGTGCCGACCCTAGGCGGTCTCGCTGCGACTCCCGCCACAGGGCGGCGGTCAGGCCCGACGCGACGAGAAGACCGCCACCGGTCCCGTTCACGGCGGGCTGAACGGCCGGCCTGCGGAGAACGACGCGGGCGGAGGACGCGAGCAGCCCGTGCGGGGCCGCGTCCAGCGCCTCCACCCCCACTGGCAGCCACATCCGAGTTACACTATAGCGTAGCGCCTCGACCGAGTGAGAGCATGACCGCGCGCGACCTGTTCCTTTCGTCCACGATGGCGCGGCCGTGGACCCATCGCCTCGCGTTCGTGGCCGCGATCCTCGCCGGTCTCTGGCTGGCGATCGCCTGGGCGGTATCGCTGCCGTGAGCGGACGCGCGATTTCCTTCCGGAACGTCACGGTGGCGTATGGGCGCCACCCCGCGGTCCACCACGTTTCGGGGATCCTGGAGCCGGGCAGCCTAACCGCCATCGCGGGGCCGAACGGCGCCGGTAAATCGACGTTCCTTCGGGCGCTCATGGGGGAGCTCCCCCTGGCTGAAGGCTCGATCGACCGCGCCGGGCTGTCGATCCGCGACTTCGCCTACCTCCCGCAGGCCGCCGATATCGACCGGCGCTTTCCCCTGACCGTCGCCGACACGGTCCTGCTGGGCGCCTGGCGCAAGACCGGCGCCTTCGGCGGTGCGGACGCCGCCTGCGCCCGCGACGCCCGGACGGCGCTCGCGGGCGTCGGCCTGTCCGGCTTCGAGGGGCGGCCCATCGGCTCTCTGTCCGCCGGACAGTTCCAGCGCGTCCTCTTCGCGAGGCTGCTGCTCCAGGACGCGCCCGTGATCGTGCTGGACGAGCCCTTCACGGCGATCGACGGCCGCACGACGCGAGACCTCCTGGACATCGTGCGGCGCTGGCACGGGGACGGCCGGACGGTGGTCGCCGTGCTGCACGATTTCGAGCAGGTCAGGACGCATTTCCCCCGCACGCTGCTCCTCGCCCGGCACGCGGTCGGGTGGGGGCCGACGGACGAGGTCCTGTCGCCGGGCAACCTCCTGCGCGCCCGGGCGATGGCGGAGCGCTGGGACGAGGAGGCGGCCCCCTGCGGCCCGGGGAACCGGCTCCGGGCATGATCCTCCATTCCCTCCTGATCGAGCCGTTCGCCGAATACGGGTTCATGCGCCGGGCGCTCGTGGCGTCGCTGGCGCTCGGTCTCGGGTCCGGCCCGGTCGGCGTGCTCCTGATGCTCCGGCGCATGAGCCTCGTCGGCGACGCCATGAGCCATGCGGTGCTGCCCGGCGCGGCCGTGGGCTACCTCGCGGCGGGCGGTTTGTCCCTTCCGGCCATGGGCCTCGGCGGGATGGCGGCCGGTTTCGGGGTCGCTCTCCTGTCCGGCCTCGTGAGCCGCACGACCGAGCTCCGCGAGGATGCGAGCTTCGCGACCTTCTATCTCGCCTCCCTCGCGCTCGGCGTCCTCATCGTGTCGCTGAAGGGCTCGAACGTCGACCTCCTGCACGTCCTGTTCGGCACGATCCTGGCCATCGACGACGACGCGCTCTACCTCGTCGGCGCCATCGCGTCCCTGACCCTCGTCACCCTGGCGGTGGTCTATCGGCCGCTCGTGGCGGAATGTTTCGATCCAGGCTTCCTGCGGGCGGTCGGCGGACGCGGGCCGCTCTACCATTTCCTGTTCCTGTTCCTCGTGGTCGTGAACCTCGTGGCCGGGTTCCAGGCGCTCGGGACGCTGATGGCGGTCGGCATGATGATGCTGCCCGCCGCCGTCGCACAGCTCTGGGCGCGGTCGCTTCCGGCCATGTTCCTCGTTTCGGCGGCGACGGGCGCCGCCTCCGGGTTCGTGGGCCTCATCGCGTCCTTTCGCCTGGGCTTCGCGTCCGGGCCGACCATCATCCTCACTGCGGCGCTGATCTACGGCGTCTCGCTCCTCCTCGGTCCGGCCGGCGCCCTCCGGCGGCTGTTCCCCCGCCCTCACCTCTCGGCCTGAACGGAGCTTGCCATGCGAACAGGACACCTGACCCGGGCGGCGCTGCTCGTCGCGGGCTGCCTCGGCGCCATGACGGGATCCGCCTCCGCCCGGACGCTGAACGCGGTGGCGAGCTTCACCGTGCTGGCGGATGTCGTGAAGCAGGTCGGCGGCGACCACGTGCAGGTCAAGAGTCTCGTGCCGCCGAACGGCGACCCCCACGAGTTCGAGCCGTCGCCGGACGATGCGCGAGCCCTGAAGGGCGCCGACATCACCTTCATCAGCGGCGAGGGCCTGGAGACGTGGTTCGCCCGGCTGGCCAAGGCGTCGGGCTATGCCGGGAAGCCGGTCGTGGCCTCGGCGGGGATCAGGACCTACACGCTGCAGGAGGACGGGAAGACGGTCACGGACCCGCATGTCTGGAACAGCGCGGCCAACGTCCTGATCTGGGTGTCGAATATCGAGAAGGCCTTGTCCGCCTCCGACCCCGAGGACGCGGCCGATTTCAAGGCGAACGCCGCCCGCTATTCGGCCGAGCTGCGCGAGCTCGACGCCTATGCCCACAAGGCGATCGGCGCGGTGCCGGCCGAGCGCCGCAAGGTCCTCACGAGCCATGACGCCTTCGGCTATTTCGGCAAGGAATACGGCGTGACGTTCCTGTCGCCGCTCGGGGTCTCGACCGAGACGGAGGCCTCCGCGGCCGACGTCGCCAGGCTGATCGGCCAGATCAGGCGCGAGAAGGTGCAGGTCTATTTCATCGAGAACTCGAACGACCCGCGCCTTGTCCGGCAGGTCGCCGCCGCGACGGGAGCGACGCCCGGCGGGGAGCTCTACGTCGAGACGCTCTCGCCGCCAGACGGCGTGGCCCCGACCTATGCCAGGATGTTCCGCCACAACGTCGACCGGATCGCGGCCGCGATGGCGAAGTAGCGGCACCTCGGGACGCCGTGGCCGGGCTCGCCCAGGCCACCCCCGGACCGGAGCCGTTCCGGCCGACTCGGCCACGCATCGTCATGGCCGGGCTTGGCCCGGCTACCCACGAAAGACGCTGCTGCCGCGCTCGACC
>CALMTJ010000510.1:0-5719 GCA_937872715.1 uncultured Methylobacteriaceae bacterium | reverse complement strand
GGGGCTACCATCGGCGCTTCTGCCTGCGGCTGACGCGCGGCCGGGGCTCGCCGGCCCACCCCCGGCCATGACGGGAGCGGCGAGGCAGGCCTAAACCGCTGCCGTCCCTGTTGCACGGCAGCCACACGGGCGGTTTAACGCCCCGAATTAGTATCTTGGTAAACGACTTCACCTTACACGGTGACGGTACGTTGTAACGTTATGAGCTGTTCGATGTCTCCGGCCCGGCTGTTCTCGCTCCTCGGATCAACCGCGCTCGCCGTCGGCCTCGTCTCCGTCCATCGCTCGGCCGCACAGGAGAGGCTGCCGGAGATCGTGGTCACCTCCCCGTCCCCCATCCAGGACCCGCCCGAGCTTCGGCCCACCTTCGGCAACGACGTGCCGATCGGGGTCCTGCCCGTCGTGACGACGTCGTTCTCGCCCGTGACGGTCGTCCCGCGGAGCGAGCTGATCCGCGAGCAGCCGCGGAACCTCGGCGACGCGCTCTTCGACAAGACCGGCATCTCGGGCACGACCTTCGCGCCGGGAGCCGCCAACCGGCCGATCATCCGCGGCCTCGACAATTACCGGGTCCGGCTCCAGGAGAACGGCATCGGCGTCCACGACGTCTCGCCGCTCGGCGAGGACCACATGGTCCCGGTCAACCCGCTCGTGCAGGACCGGATCGAGGTGATCCGCGGCCCGGCCACCCTGCGCTACGGCTCGCAGGCGATCGGCGGCGTGGTCTCGGCCGAGAACAACCGCATCCCGTCCTTCATCCCGCAGGGCGGCTACACGGCCCAGGCCCTGTCGAGCTATTCGTCCGTCGACAATGGCGGGATCGGCGCCGCCACGCTGGATGCGGGGGGCGAGGGACCGGGCGGCCTGAGAGGCGCCATCCACGCGGACGGCTTCTACACGAAGACGGACGATTACGGCACGCCGCGGGGCCGCCAGCTCAATTCGGCGACCCGGAGCGAGGGCGGGGCGATCGGCTACTCGTTCATAGGTCCGAACGGCTATGTCGGCCTCGCCTTCGAGCATTTCGATTCGCTCTACCACGTCCCGGGCGGCGGCGACGCCGATGCCCGGACCCGTCTCGATCCCCGCCAGGACAAGGTGACCGCGAAGGGCGAGTACCGGTTCGAGAGCGGCCCCTTCGAGGCGGTGCGGTTCTGGTTCGGCGGCTCCAGCTACCGGCACGACGAGATCGGCATCGGGGATGACGGGATCGACGGCATCCAGGCGACCTTCAAGAACCGCGAATACGAGGGCCGGGTCGAGCTGCAGCACGTCCCGATCTTCACGGCCATCGGGAAGATCACGGGAGCGGCCGGCTTCCAGGCCGACAGCATCAAGCTCGGCACCTCCGGCGAGGCGGGCGGGCTCCTCGCCCCGACGGATACCCGCACGGTCGCGGGCTACCTGTTCGAGCAGCTCGATCTAGGCCAGGGCACGCGGTTCCAGCTCGCCGGGCGCGTCGAGAACGACCGCGTGAGGGGAACGGCGACGCTGTTCCCGAACTCCTACCTGCCGACCTTCAGCCCGACCGGCGAGGTCGATCTCGACGGCAACCCGATCACGGCGCCGGACGACCCGCTCTCCGTCCGGCGCCGGCGCAACTTCACGCCGATGAGCGCCGCCTTCGGCGTGCTCCAGGACCTGCCCTACGGGTTCGTCGGAAGCCTCACGGGCCAGTATGTCGAGCGGGCGCCGGCGGCGCCGGAACTCTACTCGCGCGGCTCGCACGACGCGACGGAAACGTTCGAGATCGGCAATCCCAACCTGAAGCTGGAGCGCGCCCGCTCGATCGAGGTCGGGCTCCGGCGCGCCGAGGGGCCGATCCGGTTCGACGCGACGGGCTACTACACGCATTACACGGGCTTCATCTACAAGCGCCTGACCGGCGTGACCTGCGACACCGATTTCGGAAGCTGCGGCACCGGCGCCGGCGACCTGAGCCAGATCGTCTATTCCCAGCAGAACGCGACGTTCTACGGGGCGGAGGTCGCGGCGCAGCTCGACATCGTCCCGATCAACGGCGGCTTCATCGGCCTCGACGCGCAATACGACTTCGTCCATGCGCAGTTCGACGACGGCACCTACGTGCCGCGCATCCCGCCGCACCGCGTCGGCGCCGGCATCTTCTACCGGGCCGGCGGGTGGTTCGCCCGCTTCGGGATGCTGCACGCCTTCGACCACACGGAGGTCGCACCCTACGAGACCACCACGGCCGGCTGGACCAACCTCAAGGCCGAGATCAGCTACACGCGCCCGGTCGACCGCTCCGCCTACGGCGTCAGCGAGTTCACCCTCGGGCTGAAGGGCGACAACCTCCTGAACGAGGAGATCCGAAACTCCGCCTCGTTCAAGAAGGACGAGATCCTCCTGCCCGGGCGGAGCGCGAGGGCCTTCATGGCGGTGCGGTTCTAGCCTGGTCTCCGGGCGTCGGGCTTTCAACCGCTCACCCAGGCGCCGATCGAAGCGTTCGACCATGCCGTTGGCCTGAAGCCGAATGGGCTCGCGAGGCGGTGGTCGATCAAGCGTTCGTGGCAGACGCGATCCACCGGGTGGCGTCCGGAGGGCCGGCCGTCGGACTTGGACTTCATGTCGACGGCGCAGCGGTCGATGGACTCGGAGCCGTTGTCGGTCGGGACGGAGCGGCCGCGCAGCGTGCGTCCACGCACATCCGGCCGGCCGGCCGGCGCTACCTTTCTCCCGTGCCCGACGCGTGGTCTGGCCGAGACGTGGAGGACGAGATGAGCGTTCTGTCCCCTTCCCCTCTGAACAGGGCCGCGATCCGGGCCGAGATGCGCGCCCTCCATGTCGGCCCGACGCTGCCCTTGCCGGGCCTGCTCATCGGCCTCCTGGCGGCGGCGAGCGCGGCTTCGACCTTCCTGACGCTGTCCGCGCTGTGATCAGGCCGGCGCGGTCAGGGTGAGGGTGCGGCAGGCGGCATCGAACTCGTCTCGTCTGCCTTCGCGGCGGCGCGCGGCCTCGTCATCCTCGCCCCAGCGGCTTTCCTGGTAGAGCTCGTCGACATGGGCGGCCTGCCAGGCCTCGTCGGCCGTGAGCCGGCCGGCGGCATGCATCAGCGCGATCAGGGCGGAGCCGGTCAGCGTCGTGAGGACGTGCAGGGCCGCGATCCGCAACGGCGACGTCTCCCGCGCCACGACCTCGGCCACGCGGGCGAGCGCGGTCTCGGGCTGCGCCACGAAGGTCACGCCCTCGCTCAGGATGAAGCGCGCGCCGAGCGCCTCGCGCGCCCAGGCGAGAACCGGGTCCCAGCGGGCCGCCTGCTCGGCCACGAGCGTTTCGGGATCTGCAGCCCGGTAGGCCACGAGGTCCGATCCGGCGTAGCGGAGGAGGTCGGACTTCACGGCCTCCGTCTCGGCCGCCACGCCGTCGATCGCCGTGTTCGCGAGCCGGGTCAGCGGCATCGCGCGCGGATCGATGGTTGCACCCTGCCCGTTCCACTCGGCCGCCACCGCCTCCGCCAGCGGCCCCGTCGGCAGGAGAAGCGGCTTGCGGGCCGGCGTCATCGCGCGCCGTCCGTTCAGGAGGAGCGCGAAACCGCCGGCGGCAGGCGCGACCTCCGCCCGCTCGTAGAAGCGCCTGGGCGGCGGCGCCCGTCCCCTGCCGGAGGGCGCGGCCACCTCAGGCGGCTCCGGCCCCGAGGGGCTCGGGCTCGAGATGCCCGTCGGCGTCGTCGAAACCGTCCAGGATCGCGTCGGCGCCGGCCTCCCGCAGGGCCGCGACCGGGTGGTAGCCCCACGAGACCCCGAGCGCCCGCGCGCCGGCCGCCTTCGCCATCGCCATGTCGAACGTCGTGTCCCCGATCATCACCGTCCGGCTCGCGGGCACGCCGGCGGCGGCCATCGCCTGCCTGACCATGGCTGGATCGGGCTTGGACGGCGCGTCGTCCGCCGTCTGGATCGTGGCGAAGCCCCGGTCCCAGCGGTGGCGCGCCACGAGATGCGCCACGCCCCGGCGGGACTTCCCTGTCGCGATGCCGAGCCGGATGTCGGGGCGCCCGGACAATCGGACGATCAGCGATTCGGCACCCGGGAAGAGCGGCTCGGCGCAGGCCGGATCGCGCCGGAGCTCGGCAAAGGCCTCCCGGTAGGTCTGGGCGAGGTCGTCGACGGGCCCCTGCGGACCGACAAGGGCGGTGAAGGCTTCCGTGAGCGACAGCCCCACGACGGACAAGGAACGCTCGCGCGTCGGCGGAGGAAGGCCGCAGGCCGAGAAGGCGGCGCCCTGCGCGGCGACGATCAGGTTCTGGCTGTCGACGAGCGTGCCGTCGACGTCGAGGATGACGAGCTGCAAGCCGGCGCGCTCAGGTCGGCGGCGGGGCGGCGTTCGGCGCGGGACCTCGGCGCCGGAACAGCCGTCCGCCGTAGCCGAGCTGGCAACGCGACACGAAATGCCGCCGCTCCGCGCCCCGGTAGCCGCGCGACTGGGCGTCCCGGTTGCATTGCGCGAAGCTGCGCGGCTGGCGTGGGGACCCGGGTGGCCGCTGCGCGGCCGGGGGCGCGGCACCTCCGGCCGCCGGCGCGCGGGATTGCGGCGGCGACGGAGAGGGCGCCTGGCCGGACGCCGTCCCGGCAAGCGGCACGAGAGCTGCGAGCGCGAGAAGGAGGCGTCGGCTCATGGTCGGTCCTGGAGGCATCTGACAGCCCGGGCAGAACGATCTAGGCCCGCCGAAGTTGCGGCCGCGCCGGTCACCGCTCGGGGGCCTCCGCGATCGGGTCGTAAGCGGTGGCGTCGAAGCCGAGCAGCGAGAAGGTCTGCCCCATATGGGCCGGCAGCGGCGCCGTCACGTCGATCGGCCGGCCGGTCCGCGGATGCGGCACCACGATCCGGCGGGCGAGGAGGTGCAGCCGGTTCTGGAGCCCTCCCGGCACCTCCCAGTTCTCGATGTCGAAATATTTCGGGTCGCCGAGGATCGGGTGGCCGATATGAGCCGCGTGCGCGCGGAGCTGGTGGGTGCGGCCCGTCACCGGCTTCAGCGACAGCCAGGCGAGCTTCTGGGCCGCCTGGTCGACCACGGCGTAGTAGGTGAGCGCATGGCTCGCACCCTCGTCGCCGTGGTCCGAGATGCGCATCCGGCTGTCCGTCTCGCTCACCTCCTCCTTCGACAGGTAGGTCGAGATGCGGCCCTGGCGCGTCCGCGGCACGCCGGCGACGACCGCCCAGTAGACCTTGCGGGCGGCGCGCGACCGAAACGACTTCGCGAGCTGCGCCGCAGCGAACCGCGTCTTCGCGACGACGAGGCAGCCGGCCGTGTCCTTGTCGAGGCGATGGACGAGGCGCGGCTTCTGACCCTGCCGGTCCCGGAACGCTTCCAGCATCCCGTCGACATGCTTCTTGGTGCCGGACCCGCCCTGCACCGACAGGCCGGACGGCTTGTTCAGCACGAGCACGTCGTCGTCCTCGTAGAGCACCATGGCGCGCAGCGCCTCGCCGTCCCGGGAGGAGGCGGGGCGGACGGCGCCTTCGCCCTTCGGAGGTCCGTCGTACCTCAACGGCGGGACCCGGACCTGCTGGCCGGCCTCCAGGCGGTCGTTCGGCTTCGCCCGGCCCCCGTCGATGCGCAGCTCGCCCTTGCGGACGATCCGCTGGATATGGGTGAAGGCGAGCCCGGGAAAGCGCGCGGCGAGGAAGCGGTCGACCCGCATCCCACCTTCGTCGGGCTCGACGGACAGGGTCTGGACGACGGACGGCAGCGGGGGTGGAG
>CALMTJ010000509.1:506-4934 GCA_937872715.1 uncultured Methylobacteriaceae bacterium | reverse complement strand
GCCGAACAGGGCGCAGAGCGCGATGAAGCCGCCCTCCTGCACGCCGAGCGCGCCCGGGACCGCGAAGGCGGCGCCCCGCACCGCCTGGCTCAGGCTCTCGCTCACGAGCGCCTCCGCCAGGCTCACCGGATGGCCCATGAAGCGGAGCGCGACCCACACCTCCAGCGCGCCGAACAGCCACATGCTCATGTGGAGGGAGGCGGAGGCGGCGACGCCGCGCGGGTTCGCGTAGATGTCGCGGAGGCGATCGAAGAGGCGCTCGACCGCCGCGATCCCGAGCCATTCCCGCCCGCCCGCGAGCCGGCGCAGGAGGCCGGTCAGGAGCTTCGCCCCGGCCCGCCGCTGCAGGAGGAAGAACCCGCCGAGGCCGAGCGCCGCGACGAGCAATCCAAGGCCGACGAAGCGGGCGACCTCGCTGTCGCCGTCCAGCGCGACCAGGACGCCGAGCCCCAGGAGCGCGAACAGGAACTGCGTCCCGGCCTGGGCGGCGATGTCGGCCACCACGCTCGCGCCGGCGAGCGCGCCGTCGCAGCGCCAGAAGGTCGCGAGCCGCGCCCCGATGAAGTCGCCCCCGACCTGCGCGACCGGCAGGAGCTGATTGATCCCCTCCCGCACGGAGCGGATCAGGAGACAGATCCGGAGCCGCAGCCGCTCGCCGGGAGGGAACAGGAACCACCAGGCGAGGCCATCCGCCGCGATGGCGACGGCCCGAAGCAGGACGACGAGCGCGGCGCCCCAGCCGGCATCGGCGACCGCCTCGGCGACGTCGCCCGCGCCTGACCAGGCGACCAGCAGGCTGAGGAGGGAGATTCCGGCGATGGCCGCGAGGACGCTGAAACTCTTCATCTTGACCTTGGGCGGGCGAGGCTCCAATCGGCGGAGACGTGCGCCGAAGCGGCGGTATCTACCCGAACCGCTTGCGGATTTCGCGTGCAACGGTGCCACGCTACACGAGAATCCGCGGTCGCCGCCGCGAAGGAGAGGCTTTGGTGAATCTCGACCTGTCGGACCGGGACGCGACGGCAGGGCCGCGCGACCTCCCGGAGAGCGCGACGCCCGGGCTGCGTGACACGGACGGGGCGGCCTCGCCCGCGCCCTCTCCCGTCTCCTCCTACACGGAATGGGACCCGTTGGAAGAGGTGATCGTGGGCCGGCTGGAGGGCGCGACCATCCCGTCGAACCACATCACGGTGACCTACAACCTGCCGCCCTCGGTGATGGGGCTCTACCGGTTCGCCGCCGGGTGGAAATACCCGAACTGGATGAAGAAGCTCGCGCAGAAGGAGCTCGACGGCTTCATCGCGCTCCTCGAAGGCGAAGGCGTCAAGGTGCGCCGCCCCGAGATCATGGATTTCTCGAAGAAGTATAGCGGCCCCGACTGGACGTCCCGCGGCTTCACCATCGCCTGCCCGCGCGACGCCTACATGGTGGTCGGCGACGAGATCATCGAATCTCCCATGTGCTGGCGCTCGCGCTATTTCGAGCAGAACGCCTACCGGCCCCTGTTCAAGGAATATTTCAAGGGCGGCGCGAGATGGACCTCCGCCCCCCGCCCGCAGCTCTCGGACGAGCTCTACCGCTACGATTACAAGCTGCCGCGGAAGGGCGGGCCGATCGAGTACACGATCAGCGAGTTCGAGCCCGTCTTCGACGCCGCCGATTTCGTGCGCTGCGGGCGGGACCTCTTCGTCACGGTCTCGAACGTCACGAACCGTTTCGGCATCCAGTGGCTCCAGCGCCATCTCGGCGACGGCTACCGCATCCACGAGATCCCGAGCCTGTGCACCCAGCCGATGCACATCGATTCCACCTTCATGCCGCTCGCGCCCGGCAAGGTCCTCGTCAACCCGGATTACTGCGACGTCGCGAACCTTCCGGCGGCCCTGAAGCGCTGGGACGTGCTGGTCGCGCCGCGCCCGGACCCGGTCTCCGGTATCATGGCGAAGATCTCCATGTGCTCGCCCTGGACCTCCATCAACGTGCTCTCGGTCGACGAGAAGAAGGTCGTGGTGGACGCCTCCCAGCCGACCCTGATCCGGGCGCTGAAGGATTGGGGGTTCGATCCCATGCCGATCCCGTTCCTGGCCTACGGCCCGTTCGGCGGCGCCTTCCATTGCGCGACGCTCGACACGCGCCGCCGCGGCACGCTCCGATCCTACGCGTGAGCGGCCGGCCCGTTGTGATGTTCGCAAACCACACTCCGGCCCGGATCGTGTCCCGGATCGCATCTGCGCGTTGAAGGGGGATAGGCCCATTCGTTAACTGCGTTCCGAACACGATGCGGCTCAGAATCGCATCCTCGGGATCGGTTGATGACGTTCTTCAAGGCAGCGGCGCTTCTCGTCGCGTCGCTCGTGGCGGGTGCCGGGTCGGCCGGCGCCGCCGATCTCGGTTCTCTCCGCACGATGAGGCCGGTCGCGGATGCGAGCGGGACCTACGTGGTCACGCTCACGGCGAACGGGCAGTTCCTGCCCCGCTTCCCGGGATCGGACAAGCTCACCGGCGTCGTCTACCCGTCGGTGAACATCCGCCGGATCGAGGAACCGGCGCGTTTCGCGGCGCCCGACGACGGCTTCTCCATCTCCGTCCTGGACGACAACCCGGACGTCCGGTTCGGACCCGTGATCCGCGTGCAGGCCGGACGCTACCTGTCGGACGACCGCCGCCTGCTCGGGCTGCGCAAGCTCAACTGGAGCGTCGAGCCGGGCGCCTTCTTCGAGTACTTCCCGGTGAGCTTCATCCGGACCCGCGTCGAGCTCCGCTACAGCCTGAACGGCGTCGAAGGGCTCGTCGGCAACGCCGGGATCGACTTCATCCTGCCGTTCCAGCGGTTCACCTTCTCGCTCGGGCCGCGCATCAACTTCGCCGACGCCACCTACATGCGCGGCTATTTCGGCGTCCGGCCGTCCGAAGCCGTCATCAACGGATTGCTGCCGGCCTATCGGCCGGGTGCCGGGATCGTGTCGACCGGCCTGCTCGGCGCCGTCAGCTACAAGTGGAACGAGACGTACATGACGACCGCCTATGTCGGCTACAATCGCCTCATCGACGAGGCCGGCCGGAGCCCGATCCCGCGGCGGCTCGGCTCGCGCGACCAGCTCACCTTCGGGGCCAGCCTCTCCTACTCGTTCAACTACACGCCCTGACCGGCCGCCGCGCCGCCGCCCGGAACCGCGAAGCGGGCGAATTCGCGGGCGACGGCTCCGTAGACCTCCCGCCGGAACGGCACGACGAGATCGGCCACGCGGTCGAGCCGCTCCCAGCGCCACGCATCGAATTCGGGAGGGGCGCCGTTGCGGGTGGCGGTGACGTCGATCTCGGCCTCGTCCCCGGCGAACCGCATGGCGCGCCAGACCTGCTCCTGGCCGCGGAACACCGACAGCCGATGCGGCGGCCCCACATAGGGCGGAAAGTCGTAGCGGAGCGGCCGGCTCGTCCAGCCGAGGCCGGCGACGGAGGTGACCCCCGTCTCCTCCCAGAGCTCGCGCCGGGCGGCCGCGTCGCGATCCTCGCCCGGATCGATCCCGCCCTGCGGCATCTGCCAGCGGCAGCTTTCGGTGACCGTCTCGGGTCCATCGTCGCCGATGCGCCGCGCGACCAGCACGCGCCCGTCCGGGGAGAACAGCGCGATCCCGACGTTCAGGCGATAGGGCTTCCCGTCCTGCATGAATGGTCGGAGCGACTGGATTCGAACCAGCGACCCCTTGTCCCCCAGACAAGTGCGCTAACCGGGCTGCGCTACGCTCCGACGCCCAAAGGGCCGGGGTCCAGTAGGATTTTCCGCCCGGCGGCGCAACCCCGGCGACGGCTCAGGCGGCGAGCCCCACGTCGGCCAGCATCTCGGGGGCGTGCCGCATGACGATGGCGAGCGCGGCGTCGTCCGCGAGCGCGTCCGCGATCCGGCGGGCATCGTCCCGGGCGGCCTCCACATCGAAGCGGCGGAGCAGCGCCACGAGCTTGGCGGATTCGGGATCGGGCATGCCGGAGCAGGCGGCGAGCGCCCGCTCGATCATGCGGCGGGACAGGCGGGCGCCGCCCGTCCCGGGCTCCCGGCCCATGGCCGAGGCCGCTCCCGCGAAGGCCGGCAGGAGGCTCGGCGGCAGCCCCGCGGCCCGGTAAAGCGCCCCGAAGGCATGGCTCCGCCCGTCCCGGAGGATGGCGGCGATCCGGCGCCGGGGCATCCCGGTGAGCTCGGCGAAGGCCGTCTCGACGAAGCCCGGCTGGTCGGACAGGAGCGCGCGGAGCATGAGGGCCGCCGTGAGCTGGCCCGAGCGCCGCAGGTGGGAGACGAGGCGCTCGAGATCGTCGCGGTCCGACCCCGCCGAGAGGGCGACCGCCGTGCGCTCCCGCGCCTCCCGGGTGATCCGGTCCGACCGTTCGGGGCTGAGCCACCCGCAGCCGACCACGAAGGCGCCGAGGCTCTCCGCC
>CALMTJ010000509.1:0-496 GCA_937872715.1 uncultured Methylobacteriaceae bacterium | reverse complement strand
GCCGCTGGCCGAGTCGGCGATCCTCGGCTGCGCGCTGCTGACGGCCTACGGCGCGGCGCACCACGTCGCGCGCCTGCAGCCTGGTGAGACGGTCGCCGTGCTCGGAGCGGGCGGGGTCGGTACGAGCCTCGCGCAGCTCGCCGTCGCCGCGATGCCGCTCGATCATGCGGGCGAGGCTCGACGGGAGGATGTCGGCGGAGGCGTTCCGGGCGAGCGCCACCAGGGCGCCCGGCCGGGCGATCTCGGCCAGCGCCGCCGCCACGGAGGCCGAGAGGTCCGGGCGCGCCGCCACGGCACCCTGGACGCGCTCGCAGCCGAGCGCCGCGCAATCCACGAGGTCGGCATCGACGAGGAGCGGCGAGCGCAGGAGGACGAGCTCCGCCACCTCCCCCTGGTCGCCTGCGAGCGCCACCACGATGTGTCGGGGGGCGTCCGGCGAGCTCGCGAGGCTCTCCGCCAGGGCCCGGCGGACCACCGGCGACGGGTCGTCCAGCAT
>CALMTJ010000508.1:3713-4466 GCA_937872715.1 uncultured Methylobacteriaceae bacterium | reverse complement strand
GCGATCATCTTCGGCAGGAGGGCCGCGAGCTTGTCCAGGCTGACGGCCTGGTCGAACCCGGCCTTGTCGACCGTCACGATCTGGATCGCGTTCGCGGCGTCCAGCGCCTTGTGGAGCTGCGTGCTGGCCGCCTTGAGCTCGTCGAGCTCGGCCTCTTCCACCGCCCGGTCGAGGGCGCCGCGGTCGAAGGTCTGCTCGTCCGGCCGTGCGGCCGCCTCCCCGGTGGCGACCTGCACGCTCCGGTAGCTGATCGGCCCGCTCCGCCGGGTGTTCACCATCGGCAGGTATTGGAGGGGGAGCACGACCGTCGGGTTGTCGTCGAGGGCCTGGAGAACCGCGATCCGCAGGCCGTAATCGCTGCCCTCGCCTTTCGGCAGCACGTCCTCCCAGAACTCGCGCAGGAGCGTCGCGATGCCGTCCAGGCAGGCCGCGAACCCGGCGAGGTCGCGGTTCAGCGTCAGAAGCCGCGTGTAGATGACGAGCAAGCGCAGATCGTGGGTATCGGCCAGGAGCTTGTCGAGCGCCTTGAAATCGGAGGCGAAATCCAGCGTCGTCCTGTCGAACGGGACAAGCTTGTTCTCGTTGTCGCGCGTGAAGAAGGAGGCCGGGAAGCTGCCCTCGACCCGGGCGACGAAATTCGCGAAGTCCGGATCCAGGCTGATCGCATACGCCGTCGTCTGCTCCATCGTCTTCACCGACTCGCCCGGATAGCCGAAGATGAAGAACGCGAACGACTTGATGCCAGTCTGCCGA
>CALMTJ010000508.1:2213-3703 GCA_937872715.1 uncultured Methylobacteriaceae bacterium | reverse complement strand
ATTCGCGAAGTCCGGATCGCCCGCGAGGTCGAGGTCGGGCCCGCAAGGCTCGTCGGCCGAGAGGGGCTTCGCGAGTTTGGAGAAGTCGAAGGACGCCATCGGACGCGGGAGAAGTCTCCGGACGCGGGAGAGGACCCGGCGCCCGGAGGACGCCGGGTCGGGCGAGGCCCGACGGCTATTCGGTCCGGATGCGGGTCTCGACGCGCCGGTTGCTCGGGTCCATCGGGTCGGCGGACCGCATGTTCTGCTTGCCGTAGCCCTTTGCTTCCAGCTTCCCGGACGGGACGCCCTGCGACTGGAGGTACTCGACGACCGCGCCCGCGCGGCGGGAGGACAGGTCGAGATTGAACTCGTCGCCGCCCTTCCCGTCCGTGTAGCCCTCGATCGCGAAGGAGGACTTGCCGAGGCGCGGATCCTTCAGGGCGGCCGCGAACTGGTCGAGATTGGCTCGCGCCGACTTCGTCAGTGTGGCCGAGTTGTACTCGAAATTCACGACCAGGTCGAAATTCGTGATCCTCGGCTTCTGCTCGATCGACTTCGCGCACTCGCTCTCCGTCCCGATGCAGAGGGCGCGGCTCGGACCAAGGTCAGGCGCGAAATGCGAGACGATGTCCGCCGCCTTGTAGTCGGACTTGCGGGCCGGCTCGGCAAGGGCTGCGCCACCGATTCCGCACAGCGTCGCGGCCACGAGAAGCGAAGTCTTGACGGCCATAATCTGTTGCCCCTGGGACACGGCTCGAATATGACTGAGACGTTCGGCCGCGTCAACGTGCCGACCTCTTCGCGAGCACCCGGATGCCGTCGTCGGACGATTTCAGCCAGCAGGGCCTCAGCCAGCAGAGCCGGTTCACGAAACTCATCATTCCGGGCGAGTTCGCCGATGCGGGGCCGGAGCAGAGCTACGCTCCCGATCAGGACCGCGACTCGCGCGAAGGCGAGGCGGAGGGTGCCGGCGAGCGCATCGTCTTCAACCGGTTCGACGGGACGGAAGGGCTGAGCCAGCTCTTCGAATACCGGGTGGACGTGCTGAGCCCGGAGCGCAACATCGACTTCACGCCCCTGATCGGCACCAATCTGGGCGTCTCCTACACGTCCTATGGCCGGAAGGACCGCTATTTCAACGGCGTCGTGGCGGACGCGCAATGGCTCGGCCCGAAGGAGGAGAAGCACCTCTACAAGCTGGTGCTCCGGCCGTGGCTGTGGCTGCTCGGCCGCCGCTTCAACTGCAGGATATTCAAGAACAAGACTGTGCCGAAGATCATCCAGGATGTGTTCGACGACAACGAATTCAAGGATTACCAGTTCTCTCTCCAGCATACATTCAAGAGCTCGGAATACATCGTCCAGTACATGGAATCCGACCTCGCCTTCGTCTCTCGGCTGATGGAGGAATGGGGAATCTATTTCTATTTCGAGCACAAGAAGGACAAGCACATCCTCCATCTCATCGATGCGCCGAACCTGCATCCGAAGATCAGCCCGGCCGCGCC
>CALMTJ010000508.1:0-2203 GCA_937872715.1 uncultured Methylobacteriaceae bacterium | reverse complement strand
CGAGCTGACCGGGCGAGACCGGCGGGAGCAGGAGCATTTCTACGCCTGGCGGTCGGAGCGGCGTTTCCGCACCGGCAAGGTCGAGCTGCGCGACTACGATTACCTGAACAGGCCGAAGCAGCTCACGGGCAGCTACCAGGGCAGCGAGGGCTACGCGCATCACGAGCTCGAATCCTACGCCTATCGCGGGCGGTGGAAGGACAGCGAGGACGAGGGCACATACCTGGCCCAGGTGAGGCTCGAAGCCGAACAGGCCGGCGACCACCGCCGGTTCGCCGCCGGCGATGCCGCGAGCCTCTACCCGGGCGGTCACTTCCAGATGGTGGGCCACCCCACGGACGACGACGAATACCTGGTGATCAGGGCGAGCCATTCCTTCGTGTCGCAGGAATACCGCGCGGGCGGCCAGGGGGAGGACGAGGTCTACCGAGGCCAGTACGAGGTGCAGCCGAACAGCCGGCCGTTCCGGGCGCCGTTCATCACGCCGAAGGCCCGCATCTACGGCCCGCAGACGGCCTTCGTCGTGGCGCGGGACGGCGTCGCCGCTTCGGAGGAGATCGACGTCGACGACAAGGGCCGCATCGTCGTGAACTTCCACTGGAACCGGGGCGACAAGAACAAGGATTGCTCGCGCGACGTGCGGGTCGCCCAGCTCTGGGCCGGCAAGGGCTGGGGCTGGCAGTTCATCCCGCGGATCGGCATGGAGGTGGTGGTGGAGTTCCTGGACGGCGACCCGGACCAGCCGCTGGTCACCGGCTGCGTCTACAACAGCGATTTTCCGCACCCGTACACGATGCCGGCGAACAAGACGAAGTCGGGCGTGAAGACGGATTCGACGATCGACAGTGGCAACGACGCCTATAACGAGTTCCGGTTCGAGGACAAGAAGGGCTCGGAGGAGGTTTATTTCCGGGCGGAGAAGGACCACAATACCCTGATCCAGAACATCGAAACCCGTAAGGTGATCAATCACCAGGAGACATACATCGGGGAGAAATTCCAAGATCCGGTAGACGTACACAGCGGGTTATCGCGGGTGACGCATGTCATTAACGGCTCGGCTATGCTGACGCTCGACAATGGAAACAGGCACGTCAATCTGGACAAGGGCGACCATATCCTGTGGATTACGAAAGGGGACAGAAGAGAGACTATCGAGGATGGCAGCGCATCTACCTATGTGAGTGGGGGAAGCTACAGGGTGGATGTGGTGGGCCCTATGACGTTGGCGGCATCGGAGTCGATCACGCTCGAGATCAATGGCGGGCAAACCAAGATCGTCATGGATCCGAGCGGCATCACCCTCAAAGGTCCGCTGATCAACATCAACTGAGCTGAAGATCGCCGAGAGTTCACCGCGATGCCACGTCTCCGCTTCGAAACGGCGAAGGAGGTCTTCGAGGCCTTCCCGGCCCTGAAGGAGGACATCAAGACGGCGCCGACGGGCGAGAAGCCGGTGCCGTTCATGCGGACGCTCCTCGCGAGCAAGACGCCGGAGGACGCGCTCGCCTTCTGCGCGCACACGCTGCCGCGGCGCGAGGCCGTGTGGTGGGGCTGCCAATGCGTACGCGCCATGGCGAAGGTCGCCGAAGGCGAGGAGGACCCGTTTCTGCGCTCGGCCGAGAACTGGGTGCGCGAGCCGGAGGATTACCGCCGCCTCGCCGCGCTTCGGCTCGGGATGGAGAGCGGACGCCGCCACGCCACGAACTGGCTGGCGCTCGCGGCCGGCTGGTCCGGCGGGAACATCTCGCTCATGGAGGGCATGCACGTCGCGCCTCAGCCAGACCAGACGGCGAACGCGATCCGGACCGCCATCCTCATCGCGCTGGCGCGCGTCGGCGCTGGCGAGCGCGCGCCGAACCTCGCGAACGCCGTCGAGGGCGGCGCCAAGCTGATGGACCAGCCGGCCTGACGCGGACGCCTCGGACGCCCAGGGCTGGCGCTTGCTGCCGGACGGTTCGTCCGGCAGAACACGCGGGCAGGATCGTGCGACCCGGCCATTCCGGCATCGCGCGACCGAGATCGCGGCGTTGTCGAGATTCGTTGCCCTGATGCCCGTCACCCTGACCATCGAGAACGAGACGAGCCTGCCGGATGGCGGGCCGCTGAGCTATACCATCACGGGCAAGCGCGGCATCGATATCGGCCGCGATTCGTACCTGGACTGGGCGCTGCCCGACCCGACCCGGACGGTGTCCGGCAA
>CALMTJ010000507.1:1188-2892 GCA_937872715.1 uncultured Methylobacteriaceae bacterium | reverse complement strand
GCCCTCCGGCGCTTCTTCTCCCCTTGGGGGAGAAGGTGGCCCCGGATTCAGCCGGGGTCGGATGAGGGCTACGCACCCGGCCGACCCCTCATCCGTCGTCGCTTCGCGCCGACACCTCCCGCAAGGGGAGAAGGGGGCGCCATGTCCGCCGATCCCGGGCCGTATTCTCGACGCCACCTTCCAGGGTGCGACGGTGCTCTACCGGGTGGAAGTGGCGGGCGGCCTCTCCCTTCGGGTCTCGGAGGCGGCGGGCGTCGCGGCCCCGCGGAGCGGCGACGTGACGCTCGCCTTCCGGCCGGAGGAGGCGATCCTCCTGCCCGGAGCGGGACCGTGAGGCCGGGCCGGCTCGGGCGGGCGCTGGTCTTGGCGGCGCCGGCCGCCTGGCTCGGGGCGTTCTTCCTCCTGCCGCTCGCGATGATCGGCCGGATCAGCCTGTCGGAGAGCGCCGTCGCGCAGCCGCCCTACCGGCCGCTCGTGCCGGCGACGCTCGATCCCGCGAGCTGGGGAACCTTCCTGTCCGGGCTCGGCCTCGACAGCTTCCGCGCCCTCGCGGCCGAGCCGCTCTACCGCGACGCGGCGCTCTCGTCGCTCGCTTACGGGGCCGCCTCGACCGCCATCCTTCTGGCGCTCGGCTATCCGTTCGCACTCGCCATGGCCCGGGCGCCGCGCGGCTGGCAGCCGGCTTTGGTGGCGCTCGTGACGCTCCCCTTCTGGACGAGCCTCCTCGTGCGGGTCTACGCGTGGTCGGCGATCCTGAAGGATGACGGGCTCCTCAACCGGGCGCTCGCGGCGCTCCACCTCGTCTCCGCGCCGCTCCGCATCCTCGACACCCCGGCCGCGATCCTGATCGGCCTCGTCTACGCCTACCTGCCCTTCATGGTCCTGCCGCTCTACGGGGCTCTCGCCGGCGCGGATCCAGCCCTGCCGGAGGCGGCGTCCGACCTCGGCGCCTCGCCCGCCCGAATCTTCCGGACGGTGACGCTGCCCCTCTCGCTGCGCGGGGCCGGAGCGGGCGCGCTCCTCTGCTTCATCCCGATCGTCGGCGAGTTCGTGATCCCGGACCTCCTCGGCGGCTCGGATACGCTCATGCTCGGCCGCGTTCTGTGGAGCGAGTTCTCCGCCAACCGGGACTGGCCGCTCGCCTCCGCGGCCGCGATCGTCATGCTGGCGCTCCTCGCCGGCCCCATCCTCCTCTTCCGCCGCGTCGAGACGCGCCGGATGGAGGCGCGGACGTGAGGCGGCTCGACCGCGCGTCGCTGGCGCTCGGCCTCCTGTTCCTCTACGGGCCGCTCGGCCTCGTCGTCCTGTTCTCCTTCAACGCCTCCCGCAACGTCGCCGTTTGGTCCGGCTTCTCGACCGAATGGTACGGGGCGCTCCTGGCCGACCGGCCGTTACGCGACGCGCTCCTCCTGTCGCTGGAGGTCGCGGCCCTGTCCGCCACCCTGGCGGCGATTCTCGGCACGCTGGCCGCGATCGTCCTCGCCCGCCACGGGCACTTCCGCGGCCGGACGCTGTTCACCGGGCTCGTCACGGCCCCTCTCGTGATGCCCGAGGTGATCCTCGGCCTCTCGCTCCTCCTCCTGTTCGTGGCGGCCGGGCTGCCGCGCGGCTTCTGGACGGTCACGGCCGCGCACGCGACGCTGACGCTGCCCTTCGTCGCCGCGATCGTACAGGCGCGCCTGTCCGACCTCGACCGGCTGCTCG
>CALMTJ010000507.1:0-1178 GCA_937872715.1 uncultured Methylobacteriaceae bacterium | reverse complement strand
GCGGTCGCGGTCGGGGCCGCGGCCTTCCTCGCCCGCTCCGGACGCCTCCGTACGGCGCGCCCCGCCCTTGGAGGCCGCGACGGGCGACGCTAAGGTGGGCCGATCCGTCGGGCGATCGGCAACGCCCGCATCAAGGGAGCGAGTTCATGAAGGTGTATCCGGACCCGGGGGCCGCGCTGGCGGGAGTGCTGAAGGACGGGATGACGATCATGGCGGGCGGGTTCGGCCTGTGCGGCATCCCGGACCTCCTCATCGGCGCGATCCGGGATTCGGGCGTGACCGGCCTCACGATCGTCTCGAACAATGCCGGGATCGACGGCGCCGGGCTCGGCCTCCTGCTCGAGACCCGGCAGGTCAGGAAGATGATCTCGTCCTATGTCGGCGAGAACAAGACCTTCGCCCAGCAATACTTGGCGGGCGAGCTGGAGATCGAGTTCAATCCCCAGGGAACGCTGGCGGAGCGCATCCGGGCAGGGGGCGCCGGCATCCCGGCCTTCTACACGAAGACCGGCTACGGCACTCTGGTCGCGGACGGCAAGGAGACGCGCTCCTTCGGGGGCGAGAATTACGTGATGGAGACCGGGCTCTTCGCCGATCTCGCCGTGGTTCATGCCTGGAAGGGCGACCGGGAGGGCAACCTGATCTACCGGAAGACGGCCCGGAACTTCAATCCGATGATGGCGACGGCCGCGACCGTCACGGTCGCGCAGGTCGAGAACCTCGTCGAGCCGGGCTCCCTCGATCCGGACCACATCATCACGCCCGGCATCTTCGTGAAGCGCATCATCCACGCCGCGGATGCGGCGAAGCGCATCGAGCAGCGCACCGTCCGCAAGCGCGCGGCCTGAAGGAGGAACGGACATGGCTTGGACACGCGAACAGATGGCGGCCCGCGCCGCGAAGGAGCTTCGGGACGGCTTCTACGTCAATCTCGGCATCGGTATCCCGACGCTCGTCTCGAACTACATCCCGGACGGGATGAGCGTGCAGCTCCAGAGCGAGAACGGCATGCTGGGCATGGGCCCGTTCCCCTACGAGGGGGAGGAGGATCCCGACCTCATCAATGCCGGCAAGCAGACCATCACGGAGCTGCCGACGACGAGCTACTTCTCCTCCTCCGATTCCTTCGCGATGATCCGGGGCGGCCATATCGACCTGTCGGTGCTGGGCGCGATGGA
>CALMTJ010000506.1 GCA_937872715.1 uncultured Methylobacteriaceae bacterium | reverse complement strand
CCCCGGGCGCGGTGCGGGGGGCCCGGCCGGGCCGGCGGGGCGGGGGCGTGGGGGTGGGGGCCGCGAGCCGCCCGGCGGGGCCCGGCGGCCGCGCGGCCGGGCTCGACGTCCTCCTTGTCGCGCGTGGCATCCACGCGGCTGAACTCGGCTACGAGGCGGGGCGCGTCGACCCGGACGCCGCCCTCCCCTGGCTCGCGGCGCAGGCCGTGCAGCCCACCTTCGTCGTGCCGGAGCTGGTCTGGGGCTGAGCCCTCACCCGAACAGGCGGTCGACGTCGTCCTGCGCGATGGCGCTCTCCGGGTCCTGAGGACCGTCGAGCAGGAGAACCTCGCGGCGGGCCTTCCTGAGGATCGCCTCCCGGTCGAACTTCTCGGCCCTGTCCGCGATCCGGACCGCCTTGGCGAAGCGCTGGAGGCGGCGCTCGGCCGCGAAGAGCCGGGATGCCGCCCGGGCGAGCCGCTGGCCGGTGATGTCCTGGAACGAGCAGGCCTCGATGATCTCCATCGACTTACGCTCGGCGACCGCCGCCGCGCCCGCGGCGTCGCCTGCAGCGGCTGCGCTCAGGATGGCTTCCGCGGCCGCCATGATGGAATCTGCCGCGACCCGCGTCGCCTCGCGCGCTCCGTCGAGATCCGCGCGAGCCGACGGGAGCGTGTCGAGATGCAGCTCCCCGGGTTTCAGCGCGCCGATATCGCCCTTCAGGCGCCCGACATAAGCGGCGACGATCCCGATCTCGCGGGACAGCCGTTCGAGGTCGGCCGGCTCGCCTGCACCGGGTCCGGGCGTCTCTCCCGGGCGCCGCATGTCGGCCGTGAGGTCGAGCGGCCCCGCCTGGCCGGGCGGGGGCGGACGGCGCAGCAGGCCGCCTAGCCGCCGCATACGGATTCGATCTTCGTCTTGAGCGTCAGAGCGCTGAAGGGTTTCACGATGTAGTTGCTGGCGCCGGCCTTCTTGGCCGCGATCACGTTCGCAGTCTTCGATTCGGCCGTGACCATGATGAAGGGCGTGTCGCGGAGCGTCTCGTCCGTCCGGACATGCTCGAGGAGCTCGTAGCCGGTCATCGGCTCCATGTTCCAGTCGGATATCACGAGCCCGTAGCGGCGCTCCTTCAGCTTCTGCAGGGCCGTGGACCCGTCCGGCGCGTCGTCCACGTCTTCGAAGCCGAGCTGCTTCAACAAGTTGCGGAGGATGCGGACCATCGTCTGGTAATCGTCGACGACGAGGATCGGGAGGCGGAGGTCAAGCGCCATGGTGGCTCCGAGCGCGAACTCATCTGCTGATGATCGGGTCCCGCCACCATGCCTGCGTCCGGTTTAGCACCCGTTAAGCCGCACGTGCGGACGGCGCGGCTCCCGCCCGACCGGCCGTGCGAGCCTTCCCGCTCTCCCGGAACCGTGCGACAGGCGGCGCCGGACGGAGAGCCCCCATGCCCGAGATGATGACCGCGATCGAGATCACCGCGCCGGGCAAGCCCGACGTGTTGAAGCCCGCGCCGCGGCCGCGGCCGGCGGCGCGGGCCGGCGAGGTGCTGATCGCCGTGAGGGCCGCCGGCGTGAACCGGCCGGACGTGTTCCAGCGGATGGGCCGCTACGATCCGCCGCCCGGGGCGAGCGACATCCCGGGCCTCGAGGTCGCGGGCGAGGTCGTGGCGGCGGCGCCCGACGTGACGGCGTTCAAGCCGGGCGATTCCGTGTGCGCCCTCGTGGCGGGCGGCGGCTACGCCGAGTTCTGCACGGCGCCCGCTGCGCAATGCCTTCCCGTGCCGGACGGCATGAGCATGACGGAGGCGGCCGCCGTGCCGGAGACCTTCTTCACCGTCTGGAGCAACGTCTTCGACCGCGGGCGCCTCGCGGCCGGCGAGACCTTCCTGGTCCATGGCGGCTCGTCCGGGATCGGCACGACGGCGATCCAGCTCGCCCGGATGGCGGGCGCCCGGGTTCTGGCGACGGCCGGCAGCGCGGAGAAGTGCCGGGCCTGCGCCGATCTCGGGGCGGAGCGGGCGATCAATTACCGGGAGGAGGATTTCGTTGCGGTCGCGAACGAGGTGACCGGCGGGCGCGGGGTCGACGTGGTGCTGGACATGGTGGGCGGCGACTACATCCCCCGCAGCCTCTCCGTCCTGGCGCCGGACGGTCGCCACGTCTCCATCGCGCTCCTGCGCGGCTCGAAGGCCGAGATCGACTTCAACGCCGTGATGCGCAAGCGTCTGACGCTCACCGGATCGACGCTGCGGCCGCGGCCGGTCGCGGACAAGGCGGCGATCGCCGCCAAGCTGCGCGCCCATGTCTGGCCGAAGCTCGCCGACCGCTCGATCAGGCCGCTCATCCACGCGACCTTCCCGCTGGCCGAAGCCGCGAGGGCCCACGCCCTGATGGAAACGAGCGAGCATATCGGCAAGATCGTCCTCACGGTCACGACCTGAACGTCAGTCGACGATCCCGGGCCGGCCCTCGACCCGCATCATGGTGGCGGTGAGGAGCGCCACCGTCTCGCGGCGCCCGGCCGCCTCGCCGTAGACCGTCGCCTGGCACACGGTGAGGGTGCGGCCCGGGCGCGTCACCCTTCCCTCGGCGACGAGCCTGTCGCCCCGCGCCGGCGAGAGGAGGTTGATCTTGAACTCGACGGTCAGCACGCCGGACCCGGCCTCCATGAGGGTCAGGGCGGCATAGCCCGCGGCCGAATCGGCGAGGCAGGTCACCGCGCCGCCATGCACGAAACCGTGCTGCTGCAGGATGTGGGGAGCGACAGGCAGCCCGATATCCACCTCGCCCGGGGCGACGCGCAGGATGGCGGCGCCGAGCGTGCCCATCATGGTCTGGCGGGCGAAGCTCGCTCCCACGCGCTCCGCATAGGCCGGGTCGCGCGGGGGAAAGGCAGCCGTCACGCCGCCCGGTCCATCGACAGCGGCACTTCGCGGGAGACGAGCGCCACCGCCTCCCGCAAGGTCGCGAGCCCCGCACCGGGCCGCAGCGCCTCGGAGGCGAGGTGGCGGCGATAGGCCCGCGCCCCGGGCCGGCCGTTGAACAGACCGAGCATGTGGCGCGTCATCGCGTGCAGGCGGACGCCTTCGGCGAGGCGGGCGGCGACGTACGGCTCGAACAGCGCCACGGCCTCGAAAGCGTCCGCGGCCGGGGCCGGCTCGCCCCAGAGATCCGGGTCGACCCGCCCCAGCAGCGCCGGATCGTGGTAGGCGGCCCGCCCCAGCATGATCCCGTCGAGGTGGCGGAGCTGCGCCGCGGCCTCGTCCAGGCTCGCGACCCCGCCATTGATCGCGACCGGCCGGTCCGGCCAGGCCCGCTTCAGGGCATGGACCCGCCCCCGATCGAGGGGCGGCACGTCCCGGTTCTCCTTGGGCGACAGCCCCTGCAGCCAAGCCTTGCGGGCATGGACGATCAGCGCATCCGCCCCGGCCGCGAAGACGGAGCCCGCCATGTCGTCGAGGGCCGGGCCGGTCTCCTGTTCGTCCACCCCGAGCCGGCACTTCACCGTGACCGGCACGGAGACGGCCGCCTTCATGGCGACGACACATTCCCCGACGAGGGTCGGCTCCCGCATCAGGCAGGCGCCGAACCGCCCGTTCTGCACGCGGTCGGACGGGCAGCCGACATTCAGGTTCACCTCGTCGTAGCCGAAGCCGGCCGCGATCCGGGCCGCCTCCGCCAGCTCCGCCGGATCGGACCCGCCGAGCTGCACGGCAACCGGATGCTCAGCCGGCGAGAAGCCGAGCAGCCGCTCCCGCGGCCCGTGGATGACCGCGCCCGTCGTCACCATCTCCGTATAAAGCCGTGCCCGCCGCGACAGCGTGCGGTGGAACGCCCGGCAATGCCGGTCAGTCCAGTCCATCATCGGCGCGACGCAGAAGCGCCAGGGGCTGGGATCGCCGATCTCGTCCACGCCCCTCCCCACCCGTCGATCCGTCCCGCAGCCCGCGACCAGGCGGGCAGCCTACACGGAGACGGGGCGGAAACCTACCATCCGCGCCTCGTGAGCGCCTCGTCCACGAGCGCTGCGATCACCGCCTGGCCCCTGTTGTTCAGATGGATGTCGTCAGACCTGAGGGATCTCGGGACGACGTCGTGGGCGACATCCTCGAGATCACCAGGCGAGTCGGCCCGGTAATAGGCGACGAGCCTTGCCCGGACCGGCACGATATTGGCCGGGAAGGCTCCCGCGAGGGTCTCGTTCAGCCGCCGGACCTGTTCGTAGGCCGCCTCGCCCCGCCGCTCGGCCGCGCCTCCCCCGTTGGGGACTTCCAGCAGGAGAAAACGCGCCCCTTCCGGAAGGGTAGCGACCATGTCGCGGACGTTCGCCACGACCCGGTCGGGATCGGCCATGTCGTTTCGGCCGGCCCAGATCAGCGTGACGGACCCGTCGTCCAGTCCACGGAGGCGGTTGAGCATCCGCGCCTTGATCTCGGTCGAGGTCTGTCCTCCGATTCCGAAATTCACCGTCTCCCGGCCGTAGACGGTGCGGAGAATAGCCGGGAAGTCGTGCCCGAACTCGGCGCCGGCACCGGCCGTCAGACTGTCGCCCCAGGCCACGACGCGATCGAGCCGGCCCGTCGCGGCGCCGGCCGCGAGACCCGTTCGAGCCATGATCGCCAGCGCAGATCTGGTCGTGACGCCGTAGTGCAAGGCCAACGCCAGCATGGCGTTGCAGGCGAGCGAGAGGGCGATCACGGCCAAGGCGATGTTTCGCGCGCGGGGGTCGCGGCCGGCGATCCGCTCCTCCATCCTCCCTCCCGACCCGGGCTCGACGGAGACGGACGTTCCGACGGCTGCACCTCAGATGCAACCTTGAGTAACAAATATAGAGATACATGCAACCTGAGTTGCGAGACTGTCGCCTATCCCGGCCGGTGAAAATCACGCCTCGGGAGGTCGGCATGCGGCCCGCTCACCCCTCCCGCTCCCGCCGCAGCTCGGCCCATCGTGCCAGACGCTCGCCGATGCGGGCCTCGAGGCCGCGGGCCGTCGGCTCGTAGAAGACCTGGCGCCCGAGCTTCTCCGGCCAATAATCCTGGCCGGAGAAGGCGTCAGGCTCGTCATGGTCGTAGCGGTAGGCCACGCCGTAGCCCTCCTTCTTCATCAGCTTGGTCGGCGCGTTGAGGATCGTCCTCGGCGGCGGCAGCGAGCCTGCCTCCTTGGCGGCCGCGGTGGCGCGCTTGTAGGCGGTGTAGACGGCGTTCGATTTCGGCGCGGTCGCGAGGTAGATCGCCACCTGCGCCAACGCCAGCTCTCCCTCGGGCGAGCCCAGGAAATCGAAAGCGTCCCTGGCCGCGATCGCGAGGACGAGGGCCTGCGGGTCGGCCATGCCGACATCCTCCATCGCAGCCCGGACGAGCCGGCGGGCGATGAACAGCCGGTCCTCGCCCGCGTCCAGCATGCGGGCGAGGTAGTAGAGCGCGGCGTCCGGATCGGAGCCCCTGATCGTCTTGTGCAGGGCGGAGATGAGGTTGTAATGCCCCTCCTGCGCCTTGTCGTAGATGGGCGCCCTCCGCTGCACGATCTCCCCGAGGGTGGCGGCGTCGAAGGTCTCGCCGGGCTTGGCCGAGCGCCAGACCTCCTCCGCGAGCGTGAGCGCCGCGCGCCCGTCCCCGTCCGCCATGCGGGCCAGCGAGGCGCGAGCCTCCGCGTCCAGCGGAAGCGCCCTCCCCTGCACCTCCTCGGCCCGGGCGAGGAGGCGGCCGATGGCCTCCTCGTCCAGCGCCCGGAAGATCATCACGCGCGCCCGCGACAGGAGGGCCGCGTTCAGCTCGAAGGACGGGTTCTCGGTCGTCGCCCCGACCAGCGTCACCGTGCCGTCCTCCATGACGGGCAGGAAGGCGTCGAGCTGCGCGCGGTTGAAGCGATGGATCTCGTCGACGAAGAGCAGGGTTCCCTGGCCCGTCGCGCGGCGGGACCTCGCCGCCTCGAACAGCTTCCTCAGCTCGCCCACCCCGGAGAAGATGGCCGAGATCTGCTCGAAGAACAGCGCCGTCTCGCCGGCCAGCAGCCGGGCGACCGTGGTCTTGCCCGTGCCGGGAGGCCCCCAGAAGACGAGCGAGCCGATCGAGCGGGCCTCGATCAGCCGCGTGAGCGCCCCGTCCGGCCCGACGAGATGATCCTGGCCGACAACCTCGGCCAGCACGCGGGGCCGCAGCCGGTCCGCGAGAGGCCGCGGCGCGTCCCCGTCGAGCTTCGCGGCTGAGAAGAAGTCGGGCATCAACGACGTGTTACTGAGATGCGCCCGGCACGTCGACGTGCCGATCACCCTCCGAGCACGGTGGTCATCACCTGCCCGCCGCGCTCGATCGTGATGCGCCACAGGCCGCTGCCGGCGCGGGCGATGCGGTCCAGCTCGCGCGTGGACGCCACCTTCTCGCCGTTCACGGCCCGGATCACGTCGCCTTTCTGCAACCCGACGCGGGCGGCCACGCTATCCTCCTCCACCTCCGCCACCGTCACGCCCTCCGTCCCGGGAAGTTGCATCTCTTCGGCGACGGCCGGCGAGCCGTTCACGACCGTGGCTCCTCCGAAAGGCGAGCGGCCACGGATGGCGACCGCCTCGCGGGCCGGCGATTCCGGCGGAGGCTGCAGCTTCAGGGTCAACGCGACCCGCTTGCCGCTCCGGTTCACGGCGAGCGGCACCTCGCCGGTGAGGCCGTGCAGCGCGTAGCGCCAGCCGAACCCGTCGGGATCGTCCACCGGCTTGCCGTCGAGCTCGACGATCACGTCGCCGCGCTTCAGGCCGGCCGTCTCCGCCGGCCCCTTGTCCCGCAGGGCGGCGACGAGCGCGCCCGTGGGCCGGTCCAGCCCGAGCCCCTCGGCGAGTTCCGGGCCGACGGCCTGGAGCGTCGCGCCGAGATAGGGCCGGCGCATCGCCTTGGCGCCCGCCCTGGCGGAGGCCACGACCGCCTTCACCATGTTCGCCGGGATGGCGAAGCCGATGCCGACCGAGCCTCCCGATTGGGAGAAGATGGCCGAGTTGATCCCGACGAGCCGGCCCGACATGTCGACCAGCGCGCCACCCGAGTTCCCGGGATTTATGGCCGCGTCCGTCTGGATGAAGTAGCCGTAATCCGACACCCCCACATTGGTGCGGGCAAGGCCGGAGACGATGCCCTGCGTCACCGTTTGGCCGACGCCGAACGGGTTGCCGATCGCCAGCACCAAGTCGCCGACCTCGAGCGCGTCCGGGTCGCCGCTCTCGATCGGCTTCAGGCCGGCCGCCTTCAGCCGGA
>CALMTJ010000505.1 GCA_937872715.1 uncultured Methylobacteriaceae bacterium | reverse complement strand
CCGTGACCGCGACCGGGCTGCCGGCGGGACCGCGGGCGGCCGTCAGGGAGCGCGCGGACCTGCTCCTCGTCCGGTTGGGCTTCTTCGAGAGCCGGACCAAGGCGCAGGAGGCGATCTCCGCCGGGCTCGTGACGGTCGACGGCGCGCCGCTCGCGCGCGCCTCCGCGGCCGTATCGAGCGATGCGCGCATCGTCGCGGATGCTCCGTATCCTTGGGTCTCCCGGGGCGGCGTCAAGCTCGCCCACGCGCTCGACGCCTTCGCCATCGATCCGACCGGGCTGGCCTGCCTCGATGTCGGCGCCTCGACGGGCGGGTTCACGGATGTGCTGCTGGCGCGGGGCGCCGCGCGCGTGACGGCCGTCGACGTGGGACGCGGGCAGCTCCATCCGCGGATCGCGTCCGACCGTCGCGTCACCTCCTACGAGGCGACCGACATCCGCCGGCTCGGCCAGGTCGGCGCCTTCGATCTCGTCACCATCGACGTCAGCTTCATTTCGCTTAGACTGGTATTGCCCGAGTTGATGCGGCACCTCAACGAGAGCGCGCAACTCGTTGCGCTGATTAAGCCGCAATTCGAGGTCGGGCGAGCGAACGTCGCCAAGGGCGGAATCGTGCGGGATGCCGGTGCGCGGGAGCAGGCGGCGGACGGCATCGCCGCGCTCGCGAGATCGCTCGGCTGGGCCGTCGCGGGCCTCGTCCCGTCCCCGATCCCCGGCGCGGACGGCAACGCGGAGACGCTGCTCGGGGGGCGCCTTGGCTGAGACCGTGAGGATCGACCGGCTCGGGGCGTCCGGCGACGGCGTCGTGGAGGGGGGCGGCCGGCCCGTCTTCGTGCCGGATGCGCTGCCCGGCGAGGATGTCGCGGTCGAGCGCTCCGGCGAGCGTGGCCGCGTGCTCGGCCGCGGCGCGCCGAGCCCCGACCGGATCGAGCCGTTCTGCCCGTATTACGGCCATTGCGGCGGCTGCGTCGCCCAGCATGTCGGGCCCGCGCTCTACGGGGAGTGGAAGCGCGCCAAGGTGGCGGGCGCGCTCTCCCAGGCCGGGTTGTCCGGCCCTGTCGAGCCTCTCCTGCGGGCCGGCGGCGAGGGACGCCGCCGCCTCACCTTCCCCGCGCGGGAGGGTGCGGCCGGCATCCGGGTCGGATTCATGGCCCGGCGAAGCCACGAGCTGGTCGAGATCGACCGATGTCCGATCTCCGTTCCGGGCTTGCGGGACGCGGCCGGCGTGGCAAGAGCTCTCGCATCCCGGCTGAGGATCTCCAGAAAACCCCTTGATATCGCGATCACATCAACGCTCGGTGGTCTCGACGTGGATCTCCGCGGCAGCGGACCGCTCCCGGATGGCCTCCGGCAGTCGCTGATCGCCGAAGGCGGCCGGCTCGGCTTGGCGCGGTTGTCCCGTCACGGCGAACTGCTGGCCGAGTTCAGGCGTCCGGCCGTCCGCATGGCACGGGCGGAGGTCGTGCCGCCCGCGGGCGGTTTCCTCCAGGCGACGGAGGCCGGGGAGGCGGCCCTGGCGGCCGCGATCGGGGCGGCGGCGTCCGGCGCCGGGCCCATGGCCGACCAGTTCTCCGGCTCGGGGCCTTTCTCGCTGAGGCTCGCGGCGGAGGCCGAGATCCACGCGGTGGAATCGGACGCGCAGGCCCTTCTCGCCCTCGACCGCGCGGCGCGCGCGACCCCGGGCCTGCGGCGGGTCACGACGGAAGCCCGCGACCTGTTCCGGCGGCCCCTGCTGCCGACGGAGATCGAGCGTTTCGACGCCATCGTGCTCGACCCGCCCCGGGCCGGGGCGGAGGCGCAGATGCGTCAGCTGATCCTGTCGTCCTGTCCCGCCGTGATCATGGCGTCCTGCGATCCCGGGACCTTCGCCCGGGATGCCGCGATCCTGGCGGCCGGCGGGTTCACGGTCGAGCGCGTGCTGCCGGTGGACCAGTTCGAATGGTCGGCGCATGTGGAGATCGTCGGCGTTTTCCGGCGTCCGGCCGCCCGCCGTCGGCGGCGGTGATCAGGGTTAGAGGCGGCGCCGCTC
>CALMTJ010000504.1 GCA_937872715.1 uncultured Methylobacteriaceae bacterium | reverse complement strand
GGTGAGCGCCGCGGCGGGAGACGTGTCCGGCGAGGGCCCGACCGCGGCCGAGGCCGTGCTCCGCGGCTTCCGTGGCCGCTGTCCGGGCTGCGGATCCGGCAGGCTGTTCGGCCGCTTCCTGAAGGTCGCGCCGGCCTGCTCGGCCTGCGGGCTCGCCTTCCACCACCATCGGGCGGACGATTTCCCGCCCTACATCGTCATGTTCGTGACCGGGCACATCGTCGGCTACGGCATCTACGCGGCCGAGACGAGGTTCGAGGGCGTGCCCGTCTGGCTTCACGCCCTCCTCTGGCCCTCCCTCGCGATCGGGCTGTCGCTCGGGCTCCTCCAGCCGGTGAAGGGCGCTGTCGTGGCCCTCCAATACCGTCTAGGGATGCACGGCTTCGCGGCACCGCTGCCGGCGGGCGCCGCCGCGGCGCGGGAAGGAGACGGGCCTTGACCGATCCGGGAGTGGCGAGGCTCACGGAATACATGAGCGAACAGAGCCGCGAGCGGCGCTGGCCGAACGTGCGGCCGAAGGATGCCGCGACCCTGATCCTCATCGACCGCGGCGGGCCGGAGCCCAAGGTGCTGATGGGCAAGCGGCACGCCGGCCACAAGTTCATGCCCGGCAAGTACGTCTTCCCCGGCGGCAGCGTCGAGGCCGACGACCGCCGCATGCCGGCGACAGGGACGATACCGGCCCGCATGGGCGAGGCGCTGTCGGCCCGGATCGCCCGGCCGGCCGCGAGCCGCGGCCGCGCGCTCGCCATGGCGGCCATTCGGGAGACCTACGAGGAGACGGGGCTCATGCTCGGCCGCGTGTCCGCCTCCATGCCGTCCGGCCCGGCCGAGGGCGCCTGGGCGGCGTTCTTCGGCGAGAAGGTGCTGCCCGACCTCGAGCCGATCCGGCTCGTCGGACGGGCCATCACCCCGCCGCGCCGCCCGAAGCGCTTCGACACCCGCTTCTTCGCCGTGGACCGCGACGCCATCGCGGCCGAGAAGCCTGGCTTCGTCGGACCGGACAAGGAGCTCGTCGATCTCGCCTGGGTCGACCTGGAGGAGGCCCGCAAGCTCGACCTGCCGCCGATCACGACCGTGATGCTGGAGGAGCTTGAGCGTCGCATCGAGGCCGGGTTCGGCCACGACCTTCCCGTTCCGTTCTACTACGAGCAGCGCCGCAGGTTCGTCCGCGAGGTGCTGTGACCTCGCCCGATCCTTGACGCTCGCGCCCGGATGGGCGAGACGTCGCCCGATTTTCGAGCCGGGACCCGCGCCGCGGCCGCTCCCGTGCCGCTCTTCGGGAGACCACCATGGCCAAGGCCGTCACCATCAAGGTGAAGCTCGTGTCGACCGCCGACACCGGCTATTTCTACGTCACCAAGAAGAACTCGCGCACGATGACGGACAAGATCGCGATGAAGAAGTACGATCCCGTCGCCAGGAAGCACGTCGAGTTCAAGGAAGCCAAGATCAAGTAGGAGCTCGACGAGGCCTTCGGTCCGCCATGGCCGGGCTCGGCCCGGCCATTCACGAGGACGCTGCCGCGAGTAGGACCCGTCGACGTCACGACCCGGACGGACGTGGATGGCGGGCCAGGCTACGGCGCATTGATTGCATCGGGTTCTGTTCGGGGCTGTGAGCCAGGCCGGACGGTCGAGACAGCGCCCTTCGAGGCGATGTCGCCTTCAGGCTCTTGCGGGACAGGTCTCGGCGGACGCGCTCCGACCTGTGCCGGTCGCCCGGACCTTGCCTCCGGCCCGGATGCCGGTAGGGTGAGGCTGCGGCGGATCGACGCCCGTCGCGCGTTCCTCGAGTCGCGGTCGGCGGGCATGTCCCGCGGCCCTGGAGACTTCGTCGCATGCGGGCGGCCTTTCTCGCGCTCCTTCTTCCCGTGCTGGGCTGCGGCGGGGCTGCCGGCCAGGCCGTCCCGGTTCCGCCGTCCTGCCGATCGATCGCGGATCCCGGCGAGCGGTTGCGCTGCTACGACGAGGATGCGGCGTTCGACTTCTCCGCCGTTGCCGCGAAGGAGCTGGAATGCGTGCGGGCGCCGCGGGCCGGCGAGGTCCTGAAGGTTATGATGCGCCGCAACGCCGTCCGGTCGATGGCGTTCGAGGTGGGGGAGAACGCCAACTATTTCGAGCTGTCGCGGCCGGAGAAGGTGGACGGGCTGAACGTGGTCGCCGTGTTCGGCTTCGACGAGACCGGCCACCTGCCCTTCGTGCGCGGGCCGGGCGCGTCCCGCGGGACCGTCTTCGGGCTCGTCACCCGCGACCCCATGCCGGCGATCGACGCGTGGCGCCTCAGGCACGATCCGGCGCTCGCCTTCGACGTGTCCGCGAGCCGGATGAAGGATGCCTACGACATCGCCTGCGTCCGGTCCGCTCCGCCGGCCGCCTCGGCCTCCGCGATGCCGAACCCTCAGGGCAGGCCGGTTCAGGCCCCCTCCCCTCCGCCGGCGAAGCCGCGGGACGACCCGTTCGAGGCGGGGCTCGCGCCGAAGCGCAGATAGGTGGCCGGTCGGGAGCGGCGATGAGGAGGCTGGTGCCGCCCCCGAGCCGGCCTAGCCCTCGATACCCAGGAGATGCGGCGGACCTGAGCGTCGGAGGGCTATCCACGGAGCCGCTCCGAAGAGCAGCCCCGCTTCGACATGCAAGCTACAGAATCGGTGTCGGCCTTCAAAGGGCGATCGGCGGCTGAGGGCCGTTAAACCTCTGTCAAGGTTAAGCGTTTCCCATCAGGGCGTCGTCGCCGTCCCGCCTCACGCGGCGGCGGCGATGACCCGGTTCCGGCCGGCCTCCTTGGCCTGGTAGAGGGCGAGGTCGGCCCGCTTGACGATCTCGGCCGAGGTGGTGTCGGGCCGCTGGCGGGCCGCGACCCCGATGGACACGGTCACGTCGATGTGGCGCGTCCGGTGGTCCACCGCGAAGGGCGACGACATGACCTTTTCACGGA
>CALMTJ010000503.1 GCA_937872715.1 uncultured Methylobacteriaceae bacterium | reverse complement strand
GTTGTTCAACGCCTGACGGAACGTTTGCTCTTTGGGGTGCCCTGCCCAGCACCCCTTGAGCTTCCCGGGCAGCAAAGACGGGGGGCTTGGCAGCCCCGATGTGAGTTCGCCCGCTACATGCTCGACCCAGGCGGCCAGTGAAGCCACATGGAGGGCTACGCCCACCTCGGCGGCACGGTCGGAGCTTCCGCCGAACTCCATCACGGCGGGCACGGCCATGTGGGCGGCGAGAAGGCCTTGCCTCTCCAGCCACCCGATGAAATCCTCAACCCGCGCTTCGTCGAAGCCGCTCAGCACTGGGTTGGGGTGCCGCGCGAAGTCCGGCGCAAGGGCGCGGAGGAGGTCTCGAAGCATCCCCCTTCTGCTTTCCTCGAAGTCCGGAAAGAACTCCCGGCGAAGGCTGTCGCCGTCGCGGATGCGAGCCGTCACGTCGTCCCGGCGTTGCCCCAGACTGACGAGAAGCTCGATGACATTCCTCATCTCGTCGGCGTACGCTCGGCTCAACGCGGTATGACCCGCCCGCTTGTGGCAGTGCGCTACCCAGCCCGCCCAACCTGCGACGGCCAATAGCGCCTCCTCTGACACGCCATGCCGACCCAGGGCTTCACGTGCGACCCGCTCCTCCTCCAGTAGAAGCGCTTGGTGAGCAGCCCCGCGGATGACGAACCTCCCATCAGTGACGACCGTGCCGGGCGGTGCGAACATGCCCGCGTCCGGGGCCTCCGCGCGGGCGTGCTGGAGGGCGTGGTGGCGGTAGGCGACGAACCAGGACAGCGCCTCGAACGCTTGACGGTGCGGCTCGAAGCCGCCCTCGCGTGACGCCCGGGTCCACCGGATAAGGGGAGTGGGCGGCCGAAGGGCGTCATCCCCCGAATGGTTAGGAGGCGGCGGGAAGGCGCGTGGGCCTGCCAGCGCGATCTCGGCGAAGAGCAGGGCCTGCCAGCCTCGATATAGGGGGACGCAGCGGCTCTGGTCGGGGTTCAGGCGACCATCGCGCGTCCGCGGGACCATGAGCGGGACGTAGGTGTCGAGAGTCCAGGAGACCCGTCCCGGATCCTCAACGAGGCTGGCCCACTCCGCCTCGGGCGTGTCGAGCGGGTGGAGGGAGCGGGCGCAGGCGGGGTCTCGGGTCCACGCCCGCCGTGCCCGGCCCCAGGCCGTCCCGGCGTTGACGCCCGCTTCGGCCTCGGCCTCCAGAGCCCGCATATCCTCCTCGCGGCCATCGTGATGGGCCCAGAGCCAGGTCAGGGCGGCATCAGGAACCCGCCAGCGCAAGATCGGGGCGAGGCGACCGGACTCCTCCAGCGCATCGACCCAGCCCTTCCATTCCCACGACATGCCGAAGAGCGAGAAGTCGGGCAGAAGGCTCTTTACCCGCTCCAGCAGCTTCTCGGGGCCGAGGAATCGATCTTGCGCGTCGTCCCAGGACGCGTGGACGTGGTGGACGACCATGTTTGTCTCCGCGACTGTCGGACAGCATACCCCGGTTGGTGATGAGGCCGGCATGTGGCCGGCAACGGGAGAGTCGCGCGCAGTCAGGGTTCATCGACGTGGCGCCGCAGCGCTCGGTAGAGGCTGCGCTCCGAGGTCTTCCACAGCGCGGCCACCTCCCGCGCGGGACGGCCTGCCGCCAGCAGCGCCCGCGCCTCCGTCGTCTGCGTCTCGTCGAGCGAGGGCTTCCGTCCGACGTGGATGTTCGCGCGCTTCGCGGTGGCCACACGGTCCGCGCCTACGGACGGCTTCCCGGCCGGCCGATCGATCCAATCCAGATCGAGTTCGGCTCCCGGCATTGAGCCGCGGTGCGGATCGCCGCGACGGCCGAGGCCCTGGCACATGCCGCGGGCGGTTCCCGGTAGCGGGGAAGCTGTTCGGCTCAGGCGAGCGAGCGAAGCCTCACCGCGAAAGTCACGTCCGCGATGATGCCAGCTGCTTCCTCGTCCATGCCCCCCGGCCATCCCGCGAGAAGGGCCAAGTCCGCCCGCCCCCCGAACTCATGCAAAATGTGGCTCGCGATCCGCAACGCCCCGTGTTCGTCATGCCTGCGGAGCCACCCGGCGAGCAAGTTCCTCACCTCGCTCCATGGCGTGCCCGCCTTCAGCACGTCGCGCACTACATGTTCGAACGTGTAGGGAGATCCCCGGGCCAGGACCTCGTCGAGTTGCGCGGAGAACTTCCCGGGGCTCCAGGGCCCGCCGCGGTACTTGGCCGGGAACCGGGCATCGAGATGCCGGCGGCGGAAATCGAACCACCCGAGGCGGTTCACCGCCTCCCAGAGGCCGTGGAGGTCGTGCTCGGAGAGCCTGTCGAGGTACGGGACCAGCGCTCGCGCCTGAGCCTCACGGGTCATGCCGGGATGGTCGGACATCATGAAGCCGAAGCGAAAGGCGATATGTTCGAACGGGTCTACCCCTCCCTCGAACTCCGGCAGCGCCGCCTCGACCATCTCCAGTAAGCGCGGGGTCGCGTGGAAAAGCGCGATCTGTACCAACCAGGGTCTGCGGCGAACCGTCTCCCAGCCTCGCACCAAGATGGCCTCGGCCCGTTCGGGAGGCACGCGGGTCAGGAGGTACGCTGCCCAGGTGCTAAGGTCGTCTCCGGCGTCCTCGTCGCCGTCACGCGCTCTGCGTACGAGGGCCTCCTCCAATCGGGCGAGAACCGCGTCCGTCGGCACGTGTCGTGCCTTATGCCACCAGAAGCTCTTCATCCTTTGCCCACCGTTCAACCGCTCCAGAAGTTGGGGAGCGGCCTCGACGTCCTGACGGTCCAGGCGCGCCGCGAGCACCTTGTCGGCGATGTCGCCCCCGACCGTCCCTCTCAGGACCACGAGGTCGTCATGCGCCCGGGTAGCGGCCCAGAGGTCGAAGGCTACTCTCCGGTAGAAGCGATCCTCGCTCTCATCCTCCCAGATTAGGCGGAGGGCGCCCCTTGACGCGGCGGACATCGGGCGCCCGTCCCGCTGTTCGCACCGCCAGTCGTCATGAAGGAAGGGGATGCGGAACGCTCCGGTTCCCTCCAGGCGGCGATCCTCCGCGCCGTAGTGCTGGACGACGAAGGTGAGCGCCTTTGGGTGGTCCACGCCGTGCATGACCCAGGCGATGAGGCTGCCAAGGCGGGGGTCGCGCGCCCGTTCCGCCAGGTAGGCCAATGCGGCCACCGGTGGCCAAGCCCTGAACGCGAAGCGCAGATGATGCTCGGCCACTTTCGTCCGCGGCGAGAGGTGCACGCCGTCCTTCGGCTCATCCGGGAGAGACGCCCACTCGTCCAGCGCAGGCCCCAACAGGCCATCCGCGTCGTCGCCGCAGCACCTGGCAAGCGCCCAGATGTAGTCGGTCAGCCTGGAGGAGCGGTCGGGGTCGCGCGCCCAGATCTCGAACAAATCCGGGCCGAGCGCCGGGTCCGCGAAGTGGCCCGCGCGCCTGATGGCCCCGCGCCGGGCCGCCTCCGTCAGCTCGACATTCCGAAGCACGCGGAGGAGGTCGCGCTTGAGGCGCGGACCGTGGCGCGCGAGGCCGTGCTCTATCTGGATGTCCCGCCAGGGCGCGCCCATGCCCGGGTCGAGGAATGAGCAGAGGATGACGCCGCCGCGAACGTCACCGTTCCGCAACAGGGCGGGCGCGCCGATATCCCCCCGCCTGTCCAGGCGGCACGCCAGGCCGGGCACCGCCGGGTCGTCGGTGGTCGCCAGAACGTGGAGCGCGGACCAACGGAGTTGGTTGTGGGCACGGGCTGACGCCTCCAGATCGCCCGTCCAGCGTTCAAGCGCATGGATGACCTCGTCCCGTTTCGGCCCTATACGCCCGTCGAGGGTGGCAAGGGCATGCATCAGCGCGAGAGGGTTCGCTGCTGCCAGCCCATCAACGAAGGATTTCGGGCAACGGTCGCTCGCCGCGAGTTCGCCCAGGAGCCGCGCGAACCACGGGTCGCGCACGATGTCGTCCGCCAGGCTGCCTCGCTCCAGCATGTCGGCTGCAGCCTCGATAATGAGCCAGTCTCGAACCCGGTCGTGCCGGAAGACGATGCGCTGGGTCGACGGGGGCCCCTCGGCCCTCGCCAACTCACCGTGCCTCACCAGGCTACGGAGACAGGTCACATGGCCGGGCTGGAGTTCGGACCATTGCGACATGTCGCTCCACGTGGGGGCCGGTCGCCGCCTTGCGATCATGGAGCGGGCGAGCGCGAGGAGCGCGGCCTGGTACTCGACGGCGAGATGTCTCGGCATCGTCGAGCGTTCCGCGCGAACCAGCGCCCGCGCGACCCAGTCCCCGACGACGGTGGCCGGGTCGGGAGCCGCATCGAAGTCGTACAAGCCTTTCCGCAATCAGTGTTGGTGAACGCGCTGCATATGACCGCATAGGTCCAGACGCGCTTCTGAGCCTCTTCCTCCAGGGCGCGGACGTGCTCCGGCCAAACCGGGCAGAGGATGCGCACCCGTCCCGCCGCAAGGGAATTGCCCTTCCCGTCCGTGGTCCAGCCCACGAGCTTCGCCAGCAACGCCGCCGGGCTCTCGCTGCGATTCACGTCCTCGACCACCAGCAGGATCGGGCTGCCTTCCGACGCGAACTCCAACGCCTCCTCGGCCGGGTTGAGGAGGGAGGGGGCAAGGTCCCGCAGGGTCGAATCCAGCGCCGCGGCCAGCGAGGGGGCTGCCGCGATGGCGTTCTCGCTGACGACCCACCCCCAACGACCGCCGGCCACGTGTCTCGCCAAGCTTCGGCGGCACGCGACGCTCTTCCCGCTGCCCGAGGCGGCGACGACGAATGTCATCATGCGTTCGGCGGACGCCTCGATGTCTGCGTCGAGCCTGCGATCCACCCAGGTCTGCGGGTCGGCGCGCGGAGTAAGGTCGTCCAGGCCCTTTCGGGAAAGTTCGTCCAAACGCCCCCGAGAGAGGTGCGTTTGCCTCGTGCCGAAGTGGATCCGTCGTATCTCCTGCCCGTTCGGGTCCAGGTCCAGGTATTGGGCAATCCTTGAGCCGGGCCAGAGGTCTACATCGATGCCGAGGTCGGCGGCCGCTGCATGCAGGTCGCGGACGAGCGCCTCGTCGGGGTCGCGGTTGGCGGTGAGCACGAGGGTGACCTGGAGATCCGGCCTTCGGGCGCGCTCCTCGCGAACGACCCTCATCGTCTTCGCCAAGTCTCCGAGGTCGTCGGAGCCGATGCCCTCTTCCGCCGCTTTCAGCCCGCCCAGCCACTTGCCGCGGAGCCGTGCGGAGGCGGTTGTCGTGTGGTGAACCGCGACGAGGTGGGGTGGCCCGCTGCCCGGGACGAAGGCGATACCGTCGAGCGGCGAACTCTGCGGTCGCCCGTCCGGATTCGTGCCAGTCTCCGCCAGACTGGCCAGAGCGGGAACGGCGGCCCTCAGCACCGATGCGGCGAGAGCCTCAAAGCGGCCGGCATCGATCATCCGGTCAAGGAGGCTGCGGGTGCTCACCTCCATCGCGCCAACACAACCGCCGCCCTATCCAGCAGAATGGTCTGCGCGGTGATGGTCTTCGGCACGTCTCGCTCGGGAAGTGGTAGCGCAATATAGCACGCGTAAGCGTTTTGTTCATGGAGCTATGCCAAGCAGGCTTGGTCCCTGTTCGGCAGCGCTCATGCCGGCGCTTTCACGCCGCCCGCTTCGCGACCTTCGCCACCGTCGCCCGCCCGCAGCCCGTGGCTTTCTGCACCTGCGACCAGCTCACGCCCTTGGCGAGCAGGCCGGCAATGACCTTGTTGCGCTCCACGTCTTCGGGGCGGCCCCTGTAGGCGTTCGCAGCCCGCGCCTTCGCGATGCCCTCGGCCTGACGGCGGCGGCGGTCCTCGTAGTCCTTTCTAGCAACCGCCGCGAGCATGTCGAGCATCATGCCGTTGATGGCCGAGAACATGCGTGCCGTGAACTCGTCCACGGGAGCGGCCAGCATCCAACTGGTGGGCAGGTCCAGGGCCACCACCCGCACCTGCCGCTCCGAGAGCAGGCCACGCAGACGCTCCCAGTCGGAGGCGCTGAGCCTGCTCAGCCGGTCCACCTGCTCCACGAGAAGGACGTCGCCGGGGCGGCTGTCGGCGAGGAGGCGGAACAGCTCGGGGCGGGCCAGCGTCGCGCCACTCTCGTTCTCCGCGTAGGTCGCGGCCACCACGAGGTCGCGCTCGGCGGCGAACGCCTCCAGGGCGGCGCGGGCACGTCCAGCGTCCTGCTCGTCAGTTGAGGCGCGAAGGTAGAGACGGGCGAGGATGACGGACATGCGGCCCTCCGGTTCAGGAAAGGTGGTCCGCGCGTGAACCGGTCCATTATGTCTCGGGACCCGGACATTCCGGAACCACTTCCGGTCAGCAGGCCCAGGTTCCGTCAGGGGGCACCCATAATGGACCGGTCTCGATACTCGTTGCGAGGCGGTTCGTCCCGGGACGGATGTCCGCGCCGATGTGTCCCCGGAGGAAGCACCTTCGCGCACGACAGCAGCTTGCCCGCGAGGTAAGTGGATGTACGTTATCGGTGGAGGGGGACGTGAAGCTGGCTGCCGACTACAGAGAGGCTTACCCGGACCTCCCCATCGACACGCTTGAGTTCTTCGATATCAGTAATGCACCCCGCACCCAGTCCCCGCAGGGGCACTCTACAATGCGGGCTCGGACGGTGCAGGAACTGCTCGAATACCTACACAAGAAGCAGGATGACCCTTCCTCGAAGCCTTATCCTCAACCCGCCCCGGTCGATGCAATCTGCAAGCGCATGGTCGGTTTTGGTTGGCTATCTTTCGACGGATCGGACAACAAGTTTGGCGGCGGAGTGTTTGGTAACGGCTACATGGGCTGAAGTTGACCCGGTTTGGTGGAGCCGTTCAGG
>CALMTJ010000502.1 GCA_937872715.1 uncultured Methylobacteriaceae bacterium | reverse complement strand
GTATGTCGGGCGCGAGGTGCTGATCCCGATCACGGTCGCGATCCTCCTGTCCTTCGTGCTGTCGCCGCTGGTCGACCTGCTGCGCCGGATCAGGCTCGGCCGCATCCTGTCCGTCCTCCTCGCCGTGCTGCTCGCGCTCGGCATCATCTCGGCGATGGCCGGCATCATCGGATCGCAGGTCGCGCAGCTCGCGACGGACATCCCGAGCTACGCGACGACCGTGGAGAACAAGGTCGCGAGCGTCCGCGGCTACGCGCTGGACCGCATCTCCGGCCTGCTCGAACGGGTGGGCCACGGCGACGATCGGGCGGAGCGATCGGCGAAGCCGCAGGCCGCCTCGCCAGGCCCCTCCGCGACGCCCCAACCGGGCGAGCCCGCCGCGGCGGCGACGGCACCGCCCGCCGCGGCCGGAATGTCTCCGCTCGCCCTCGCCGAGCAATACCTCGCGCCCATCCTGTCGCCGCTCGCGACCACCGGCATCATCCTGGTCGTCGCGATCTTCGTACTGCTCCAGAAGGAGGATCTTCGGGACCGCCTCATCCGCCTCGCGGGCGCCGGCGACCTCCACCGGACCACGGTCGCGCTCGACGATGCGGGCCGGCGGCTGAGCCGCTACTTCCTGACCCAGCTCGCCATCAACACGACGTTCGGGCTCGTGATCGGGATCGGTCTCTACCTCGTCGGTGTCCCGAACCCGATCCTCTGGGCCATCCTGTCCGGCCTTCTCCGCTTCGTGCCCTATATCGGCTCGTTCATCTCGGCCGGGCTGCCGATCGCGCTCGCGGCCGCCGTCGATCCGGGCTGGTCGATGGCGATCGAGACGGCGGTCCTCTACGTGGTCGTGGAGCTCGCCGTCAGCCAGGCGGTGGAGCCGATCCTGTACGGGCACAGCACCGGCCTTTCGCCGCTCGCCGTGGTCGTGTCGGCGATCTTCTGGAGCTGGCTGTGGGGCCCGGTCGGCCTCGTCCTGTCCATGCCGCTGACCCTGTGCCTCGTCGTGCTCGGCCGCTACGTGGACCAGCTCGAATTCCTCGACGTGCTGCTCGGCGACCGGCCCGCCCTCACGCCGATCGAGAGCTTCTACCAGCGCATCCTCGCCGGCGATGCCGACGAGGCCGAGGACCATGCGGAGCTGTTCCTGAAGGAGCGTTCGCTCTCCTCCTATTACGACGAGGTGGCGCTGAAGGGCATGCAGCTCGCGGCGAACGACGCCGAGCGGGGCGTGCTCGGAGAGGAGCAGCTCGAACGCGTCAAGACCACGATCAAGAGCCTCGTGGCGGACCTCGCCGTCTACGACGACCGGGAACCGACGGAGACGGAGACAAATTCGCAGCCCGCCGGCACGCCTCGGGACCAGCAGGCGCTCCCCAAAGAGTCGCCGCCGGTCGCGGTCACCGATCCATCCTCCCTTCCGCCCGCCTGGCGGACCGGGAACGCGGTTCTGTGCCTCGCCGGCAGGGGGCCTCTCGACGAGGCGGCCTCGACGATGCTGGCGCAGCTTCTCGGCAAGCACGGCATCTCCGCCCGCGTGGCGGTCTACGAGGCGGCGTCCCGGAAGGAGATCGCGGGCCTCGACGTCTCGGGCGTCGCGATGGTGTGCGTCTCCTATCTCGACATCAGCGGCAGCCCCTCGCACCTGCGCTACCTCATGCGCCGCCTCCGTCAGAAGCTCCCGGAGGCCCGGATCCTGGTCGGCCTCTGGCCGGCGGAGGACGCGGCGCTCACCGACGAGCGGGTGCGCCACATCATCGGGGCGGACCGCTACGCGACGTCCCTCCGCGAAGCCGTGAACCTCTGCGTGGAGGAGGCGGGCGCCGCGGCGGCGCCGCACGATTTCCGGAAATCTTTTGGGCCCCCAACGCCGAGTCCCGCGTTAGCGAACCATTCGGAGTAGCCGGCGCCGAGCCGCCGGCCTTCTCTCCCAGCATGGCGGGCGCTCATGACCGATCCGGTTTCCACGACGCCGGCCGCCGCCGCGGCCGACGAGATCCGCGTTCCGGTCCTGGAGGAGACCGCGACGGTCTCGAAGCGCGAGGTCACGACGGGCCGCGTGGTCGTCAGGACCCTGGTCGATGTCGAGGACCGGGTCCTCAGCCAGGCTCTCTCCGAGGACAAGGTCGACGTGGAACGCATCGCCATCGACCGCGTCGTCGACGTCGCGCCGCAGATGCGGACTGAGGGCGACGTCACCATCATCCCGGTTCTGCAGGAGCGGATCGTCGTCGAGAAGCAGATCGTGCTGGTCGAGGAGATCCACATCCGGCGCCGGACGTCCGTCGAGACGGTCGCGGTGCCGGTCCAGATCAGGACGCAGCGTGCCGTGGTCGAACGTATCGACGGGGACGGCCCGCCTTAGCTCGGCCGTGCCGAGCCCGGCACGGCCGTCACCTCTCACGAGTGCAGGAGAACAACATGGGATTGCTTGATCAGGTGCTGGGCCAGGTGCTCGGCGGAGGCGGCACGCAATCGGGTCCGCTCTCGGGCGGAGCGGGACAGGGTGGCGCCCTGGGAGGCGGCTTGGGTGGTGGCTTGGGCGGCCTCCTGGCGGGGAACCGCGCACCGATCGCGATGGCGCTCCTCGCGCTCCTCGCATCGAAGCACCTGAGCAACGGTGCCGGCGGGTATGGAAGCGCGCTCCACGACATGTTCTCCGGCGGCTCCTCCGGCGGGACCTATGGAGGAAGCGGCCCCGCGGGCGGCATCCTCGAAAAGCTCGGCGGGTTGCTGGGCGGCACCTCGTCCGCCCCGTCTCAGACGGGCGGCCTCGGCGGAACGGGCGGCCTCGGAGGCCTGCTCGGCGCTGGCGTGACGGGCGGGGCGCTCGCGAGCGGGCTGGGCGATCTTCTCGGCAGGTTCGCCCAGAGCGGCCACGGCGACATCGCCGATTCGTGGGTCGGACACGGGTCGAACGCTCCCGTGACGCCCGATCAGCTCGGCCGGGTGCTCGACCCGGGAACGGTCGACGAACTGTCCCAGCAGACGGGCCTCGGCAGGGGCGACCTGCTCTCGCAGCTCTCGTCGGTGCTGCCCCATGTCGTCGACAAGCTCACCCCCCAGGGTCGCCTGCCGACCGAGGACGAACATTCGCAGTGGATCTGACGCCAGTAACGCTCGCGCGCGGATCGAGGGTCAGGCGGCCCCGTATCCCGCGCGAGCGAGGCGGATGACGGCCCGGTCGAGGGCCTGGAGGAAGGCGGGCCGGTCCGCCGTCGTGAACGGCCGAGGCCCGCCCGTGACGGCGCCGGCCGAGCGCAGGTCCGTCATGAGGTCCCGCACGGCGAGCGCGATGCCGACGGAGGCCGTCGTGAAGGGCTTCCCGGTCGGCGCGATGGCATCCGCGCCGGCCGACACGCAGCGATGGGCGAGCGGCACGTCCGCCGTCACGACGACCACGCCCGGCCGGGCCCGCTCCGCGATCCAGTCGGCCGCTACGTCGAGGCCCTGCCCCACGACCGCTCGCTCGATCAGCGGGTCCTTCGGCAGCATCATGAAGCTGTTCGAGACGACGACCGTCCTGACGCCGTAGCGGCCGGCCACCCGGAAGACCTCGTCCTTCACCGGGCAGGCATCCGCATCAACCAGGATCAGGATCGGGTCGGTCATCCCGGCATGCCTCCGGCCGGGGGCGGTTCCGCGCGACGCCCGGTCCTACGGCGCCGAGCTGGGCGCGGCCGAGAGCTTCTCCAGGTTGGCGAGCTCCGATTCGAGGCGCTTCCTGGCCAGCATGGCGGCGCGCGCGGCCGGGGGCATGGCGGCGTCGCGGCGGCGGGCCTCCTCCTCTTCGTCGCGCTTCCTGGCCTCCGCGGCCCGGAGAGCGGCCGTACGCTCGGCCGCGGCCCTGGCCTCCGCAGCCCTCGCCTCCATCGCCCGCTGGGCGGCGAGGCGCGCCTCCTCCTCGCGGATCTTGGCGGCGTCGCGCGCCGCGACCTGCTGGCGGCGCAGGCTCGCCTCCAGGCGATCGCGCGCCTCGATATCGGCCGTGAGCTTCGCCTGCATGGCGCGCTGGTGCTGCTCGCCTTCCGTGACCGAGCGGCGGGCGAGCTCGCGGTCCCGCACCAGCTCGGCTTCGGCGCGCTCCACCTGGGCCTTTGCGGCCTTCACCTTCTCCTCGGCCTGCTTCAGGCGGTCGGCAAGGCCCTGATATTCGGCCGGCTTGCCCTCGAGGTCCTTGGCGAGGCCGCGCTGGACGATGGCGCCGCATTCGCGGATGCGGGCGCGCAGGCCGTCGAACGCGCCGTCCGTCCATTCCGGCGTCGGGATGCCGAGGAGCGCCGTCCCGGACGAGGCCGGGTTCCAGCCGGAGATGGCCGCCTCGGACACGTCCTGGCAGCGCAGCTTGGCGATCCTCGCCGCGACATCCTCGCCGGGAGCGGCGCCGGCGGCCCCGCCTCCCGACAGGAGCGCCGCCAGGGTCACGACCAACCGGTACTCCATCAGACCCTCCCCGCTTGCCCGCGAGTCAATCTGCCACAGGCCGCGCGGGCTGGCCAGCAATCCGCGCCCGCCGCACAGGGCGGGCGGACGTGCCGGGAAGACACACCGGCCGGCGAATGGCTGGGGATAAGGAAGCCCGTTCCGGGGCGAGTCTTGCGCCCGAGTCGAGCGGTCGCGTAAGTTCCCGGCCGTCGGACAGGTGCGTTTCGTCCGGCGCCCTCATCAACGAACGAGCTGGCGGCAGCGCGTCGGGCGAGACTTCGTCCGCGGTCGATGAGGGATTCGGACTTGAGGCGTCCGACAGGAGGAGGCGGAATGAGTGATGCGGCCACAGGCTGGACTGACGACCGCGTCGAGATGCTGGCGAAGCTGTGGGGCGAGGGACTGAGCGCGAGCCAGATCGCGGCGGTGCTCGGCGGCGGCGTCACGCGCAACGCGGTCATCGGCAAGGTCCATCGCCTCGGCCTGTCCGGGCGGGCGAAGTCCGGCGCCCAG
>CALMTJ010000501.1 GCA_937872715.1 uncultured Methylobacteriaceae bacterium | reverse complement strand
GCGAAGCTCTCAGGCCGACTCGCCCGGTCGTCCGAGGACGTCGTCGATCGCCCGCGCTGTCGCGTCGATGATCATGTCCGCCTCCGCCTCCTCCAGGCAGAGCGGCGGGGCGAAGCCGAGGATGTCGCCTTGCGGCATGGCGCGGGCGATCACGCCGCGCTCCAGCATGGCGGCGACCACCCGGGCGCCGACCGTCCTCTCGGGCGCGAAGAAGACCCGGTCGTCCCTGTCCTCGACGAGTTCCACGGCCGCCAGGAGGCCCTCCCCCCGCACCTCGCCGACGTTCCGATGGCTCGCGACGGCGTCCCGGAGCCCGGCCAGGAGATAGGCACCGACGGAGCGCGCGTTCTCGACGAGTCCCAGCCGGTCCAGCAGATCGAGATTGGCGATGCCGGCCGCGGCCCCGATCGGATGGGCGGAGTAGGTCCAGCCGTGAGAGATGGGGCCGGTCCGGTCAGATCCCTCCACCAGGACATCCCAGACCTTCCCGGAGACGACCGAGCCGGAGAGCGGAGCATAGGCCGAGGTCAGGCCCTTCGCCACCGTCATGAGGTCGGGCTTCAGGTCGTAGAGATCGGACGCGAACATGCGGCCGAGGCGCCCGAACCCGGTCACGACCTCGTCCGCGACGAGGAGAACGTCGTGGCGCGCGAGGACGGCCTGGATCTTGGCCCAGTAGCCGGCCGGCGGCGGGACGATCCCGCCTGTCCCGAGGACCGGCTCGGCCACGAGCGCCGCGACCGTGTCCGGCCCTTCGGCGACGATCAGCTCCTCGAGCCTGTCCGCGCAATGCTGCGAGAATTCCTCCTCGCCCATCGCGCGGTCCCGCCGGCGATAATAGTAAGGCGCCTCCGTGTGCAGGATCGGCGGCCGCGGCAGGTCGAACATGGCGTGGAACGGCTCGAGGCCTGTCAGGCTCCCGGTCATGATTCCCGAGCCATGATACCCCCGCCACCGCGAGACGATCTTCTTCTTCTCCGGCCGGCCGAGCGCGTTGTTGTAGTACCAGACGAGCTTGATGTTGGTCTCGTTGGCGTCCGAACCGGACAGGCCGAAATAGACCCGCTGCATGTGGGCGGGCGCCCGCTCGACGATCATCTTCGCGAGCATGATCGACGCCTCGGTGCCGTGCCCGGCATAGGCGTGGTAGTAAGCGAGCGACCTCGCCTGCTCGGCGATCGCGTCTGCGATCTCCTGCCGGCCGTAGCCGACGTTGACGCAATAAAGACCCGCGAAGGCGTCGAGGCTCCGGCGGCCGTCGATGTCGGTGACGAAGACGCCGCTGCCCCCCGACATGATCCGGGCCGGAGACTCGCCGCGGGCGTGCTTCCCGGCGGCCGTCGAGGGATGGAAGAAATGGTCGCGGTCCCAGGCGGCCGATTGGTTGGGGTTGAGCAGCATGATCTCGGTTCTGTGCGGGGGCAGCTTCGGCTCCGATCCCGCCCGCCGGTCATCCGGCCTCTGTCGAGTGCGCGGCGCCGGCCATAGGGCAAGGTCTTCGCCTAGCCGCGAAAAGGGCAGCCTAACGGCGGCACGCGTGCTCCGTCGCGCGCGATGAGGCCCTGACTCAGCCGGGATCGGGCCGAGACCGGCGCCACAGGTCCGGCGTGGTGTTCGTCGCGCGGCGGAAGACGACCGCGAAATGCGATGGGGATTCGAAGCCGACGCTCTGCGCGACCTCCGTCACGGACGACCGGGTATGCCGAAGCAGAGTCTTCGCCTTGCTGACCCGGAGCCTCTGGACGGCATCGAGCACGGATGTTCCGGTCACTTCGGCGAACGTCCGCGTCAGGTGGCGCCTGGAGATGCCGAAGCGGGCGGCGATCTCGTCCAGCGTCGGCATCGTCTCCAGGCTGTTCTCCAGGACGGTCATGATCTGCCGCACGAGGGCGGCGCCGTGCTTCTCCGTCGGCAGTCGGTGGAGACCTGGCCGGCTCAGCGCGATGGCCAGGCATTCGAGGAGCATCAGTCGGTCGAGCCGCGCGACTTGGGCCCGCGCGTCGACCGGCGAGGGCTCGGCGTATTCGCGCTTCGCTAGGTTGAGGAAGACAAGCGAGCTCGACGCCGTCCAGACGCCTTCCGAGCAGGCCGATCTTCGAGAAACGCCGTCGGTGAGATCCTTCACAGCTTGGTCGACGGCGTCGGCGTGGGCGTAGAGGACGAGATGGCGCTGTTCGGGAACGAGGGACGCCGTCGAGTGTCCTCGTCCGGGCGGGACGACGATGAATTGCCGCGGCGCGATCGCCATCGACCGGTTCCCACCCTCGTCCCTGACCTTCATCAATCCCTTCTCGAGGAGCAGGAACATGAAGACGTCATGCTCGTGGAACGGCACCGCGTAGTTCTGGTCGCTGTTGTGAGCGCTGACGACCTCCATCCGGCGACCCTCTCGATCGGTACGGTCGGAGCGTAGCCGTCGTGCAGTGGGTTGTCATGTTGCGGGCGCCAGCCTGGATGCGGGCGTCGGCCGAAGGAGCGGGCGTTGGCCCGCTCACGGCCAAGTTATGTCCCGATCCCGCGCGACGATGCTCGGGCGGTCCCGTAGCGTCTGATGATGTCGGCCCACGGGCATCGGGACCTCGCGTGTGCAGCTTCGAGACAGTTGTCGTGTTCCCGGCCGGACCCGGCGGCGGCAATCCGGCGCCCGTCGTACTCGCCGCGGACGGCATGGGCGATGTGGACATGCGGGCCGTTGCCCGGGAGACGGGGCACGAGAGCGCCTTCGTCTTCTCGCCGCCTGCGGACACGGGCTGCGACTTCGCGTTCCGCTTCTGGGTTCCCAACCACGAGATGGAGATGTGCGGCCACGCGGCCGTCGGGGCAACGTGGCTCCTCGCGAAGCATGGGCGGCTCCCGGGGGACCGGATTTCCATCTCGACGCGCAGCGGCCCTGTCGAAGCCCGCATCCGCCGCGCCGGAGAAGCCGTCGCCGTGGAGGTGAGCCAGCCCGTGGGACGCGTGGAGGCGATGCCCTCCCGTCGCGTGGCCGAGATCGCGGAGGTTCTTGGAATCGGCCACGGTGATCTCGCGCCCTACCCGGTCGTCAATGCCGCCACGAGCCGCGCCAAGACCCTGGTCCCCTTGCGAAACGTCGAGGTGCTGCACGGGCTCGCGCCCCGGCTCGGCTCGATCGAGGCCCTCTGCACCGCGATCGGTTCGACGGGCCTCTACCCCTACGCGCCCGTCGACCTCGACGAGCAGGTCTTCGAGGCTCGCCAGTTCCCTCGTTCGTCCGGCTACCCCGAGGACGCGGCGACCGGCATCGCGGCGACGGCGCTCGGCTTCGGCTTGCTCGATCACGGCCTGATCCGGGACGTCGGACGTCCGGTCACGATCCGGCAGGGCCGGGCGATGGGCCGCCCCTCCGAGATCACGGTGAGGTTCGAGGTCGCCGACGGAAAGGTCGCGGGCTGCTGGCTGGGCGGCCGGGTCGAATGGCCCGCCCAGAGGCGGCGCGGGCCGACCGGCGAGCAGTCGGCGCAAGAGCAGCGGATGGTGTGACGGCGGGTGCCGTCGAGCAAGGAGAAGCAGATGAATCGTCGCGCATTGGTGCAGAGCGGGCTGGCAATCGCGGCCATGGCTGGAGCCGGCGCCGTCCGAGCCCAGAATGCTGAGCTGGTCGTCGGCTCGACGATGTCCGGTCCGCCGTTCTCGTACCGCGAGGGGTCGGGCTACGCCGGGTACGATCTCGAGCTTTGGGACCTGATCGCCAAGGGAATGGGCCGGTCCTACCGCGTCCAGTCGATGGAATTCGCGGCCCTCATCCCGGCCCTGCAGACGAAGAACATCGACGTCGTGACGGCTCAGCTCTTCATCCGGCCGGAACGTCAGCAGGTGATCGACTTCTCGGATCCGTACTACCAGAGCGGGCTGCTCGCGGCCGTCAGGATCGACAATCAGTCGATCGGGACGCCAGCCGACCTCGCCGGCAAGGTGATCGGGGTGGAGACCGGGACCGTCGCGGTCGACTTCGTCAAGCGGAACGTCCGGGACGCGAAGGTCGAGCAGCTCTCCGACATCAACGCCGTCCTGCTTTCCCTCGAGGCCGGGCGGATCGATGCGGTCGTCTACGACGCGCCCAAGCTCAACATCTACGCCGAGAGGGCCGGGAAGGGGAAGGTGAGGGTCGTCGGGCCGAAGCTCTACAGCGTGGACGTGGGTCTCGGTCTGCAGAAGGGCAGCCCGCTCGTCGAGCCGATCAACCGGCAGCTCGCCGCCATGAAGGCCGACGGCCGGATCGACGCCCTCAAGAAGAAGTATTTCGGCGAGTGAGCCGCCGCGATGGTGCCAGGCGTGAGCAGGTCGCGGGCCCGGTCCGGCCGCGTCCGGCCGGCCGCGGGTCCGGTGGATGAGTTTCGATTGGGCCTCGGTCGTCGCGGCCCTGCCGAGCCTGCTCGAAGGCCTCCAGCTCACGATCCTGATCGCGCTGACGGGCCTCGCGGGCGGCGTGTGCCTCGGGATCCTGACCGGTGTCGCGCTGGCCCATGGCGGCTTCCTGGCGAGGAACGCTGCCCACGCCTATGTCGCGGTGATCCGTGGGACGCCCATCGTCGTCCAGGTGATGTTCGTCTACTTCGCCCTCCCGATGCTCCTCGGGCTGAGGCTGAGCGCGACGTCGGCCGCGATCATCACCATCGTCTTCAACTCGGGCGCCTACAACGCCGAGATCGTCCGCGGCGCCCTTCAGAGCGTGCCGCGCGGCCTGAGCGAGGCCGCCTTGTCCATGGGCCTGCCGTTCCGGAGCGTCCTCGCCTACGTCGTGGCGCCGATCGCCTACCGGTTGGCGCTGCCGGCCATGGGCAATCAGGTCGTCAATGTCGTCAAGGACACCTCGATCTTCCTGGTCATCGGCGTCGGCGAGCTGACCCGGCGCGGGCAGGAGGTGATGGCGGAGACCTTCCGGGCGGTCGAGATCTGGACCGCCGTCGCGGCGCTCTACTTAATTCTCATCACGGTGCTGGCCTACTCGCTCCGGCTCTACGAACGCTGGGCGAGGCTGCCGTGAGCGACGCCTTGATCGTGTTCGAGCGGACCAGGAAGGCGTTCGGCGAACACGTCGTGCTGGAGGCGGTGGATCTGACGATCGGCCGGGGCGACATCGCGGTTGTCGTCGGCCCGTCCGGCTCCGGGAAGTCGACGCTCCTGAGATGCGTGAACGGGCTCGAGCCGATCTCGGGCGGCGACCTGCGGGTCGACGGGATCAGCGTGCGGGGGCCGGAGCGGGACCTCCGCCGCATCCGGCTGGAAGCCGGCATGGTTTTCCAGCAATTTCACCTGTTCCCGCACCTGACGGCCCTTCAGAACGTCATGTTCGGGTTGGTCCGGGTCCGCCGTCGGCCGAAGGCCGAGGCGCGGGAGCGGGCGACCTCGCTCCTCCACAAGGTCGGCCTCGGCTCGCGCATGGGCCACTACCCCTCGCAGCTCTCCGGCGGGCAGCAGCAGCGGGTCGCGATCGCACGCTCGCTCGCGCTGGAGCCGAAGATCATGCTCTTCGACGAGCCGACATCGGCGCTCGACCCGGAGCTTCGACAGGAGGTCCTCAAGGTCATGCAGGCCGTCGCGCAGACCGGCATGACGATGGTCGTCGTCACGCACGAGATGGGGTTCGCCGAACGGGTCGGCTCAAGGCTCATCTTCATGGAGGCCGGCCGGATCGTCCACGACGGGGAGCCTGGGCGCTTGTTGCGCGAGCCGCCGAGCGAGCGCTTTCGCGACTTCCTCAGCCATGTCCGGTGATGCGCCCCTCCGGGTCCGGGCTGACCGGACCTCGCGGCGGCGTCGAGCCGGTCCCCCGTTTGGCCCGGCGAGGCCGTGACGAAGGAACGTGCCGGTGAACCTGGATGCGAACGCGCGGGCCAATGCCGAGCGCTGCTGGGAGACGATCGAGGCGTCGTCGAGGATCGGCGTGGGCCGCCCGGGCGGCCTCGCGCGCCTCGCCTTGACGGACAGCGACCGGGAGATGCGCGACCTGTTCTGCGGGTGGTGCCGGGAGGCGGGGCTCGCCGTCACGGTCGACGAGATCGGCAACATCTTCGCGCGGCGCGAGGGTGTCGAGCCGGACCTCGCGCCTGTCCTGGTCGGCAGCCACCTCGACACCCAGATCAACGGCGGCCGCTTCGACGGGGTCGTCGGCGTCCTGGCCGGCATCGAGCTGTGCCGGACGCTCGACGACCTGGGGCATCGCACGCGGCGGCCGATCGTCGTGGTGTCGTGGACGAACGAGGAGGGCGCACGCTTCTCGCCACCCATGGTGGCCTCCGGCTGCTTTTCGGGCCGCTACGATCCCGAATGGGTCCGGGACCGGATCGCGGATGACGGGGCGAGGCTCGGCAACGAGCTCGAACGGATCGGCTATCGTGGATCCGCGCGATGCGGCTTCGAGGTCGACTCGTATTTCGAGCTTCACATCGAGCAGGGTCCCATCCTCGACGCCGAACGTAGACAGGTCGGAATCGTGATGGATGCTCTCCACTGCGCCGGCATTCTCGCCGAGTTCTCGGGAACGACGGCGCATACCGGCCCCACCCCGATGGACAGGCGCCGGAACGCGCTGGCCGCCGGCGCCCGCTGGCTCACCGCCGTGGACGATCTCGGCTGGCGGTATGCCGGCACCGGCGGGAAGGCGACGGCGGCCCGTCTGTCGGCGTGGCCCAATAAGCCCGGCATCCTGTCCGACCACGCGACCGCAGTCTGCGACGTCCGGCATAGCAGCCCCACGGCATTTCGGGTCATGCTTGCCGAGGCGAAGATCGCACTCGAACACGCCGCCCGACGGACCAATTGTGAGGTCGCGATCCTTGACGAATGGGCTTACGGGGGAGAGATATTCGACGCCGGTATCAACATGTCGATTCGCAATCACGCGTCGAGATTGGGATATAGTTGGCTCGACGTTTCAAGCGAATCCGGCCACGATGCCTATTTCATGGCGAACGTCTGTCCAACTTCGATGATCTTCGTTCCGTGCAAGGACGGTATCTCGCACAACAACCTGGAGAGCTGCACCGTCGAGGAT
>CALMTJ010000500.1 GCA_937872715.1 uncultured Methylobacteriaceae bacterium | reverse complement strand
TTCGTGGCCGACAGCGTGACGCAAGCGGGGGCGATCGCCGCGATCGTCGATTACGGGTCGGGCAACCTCAACTCGGCCGCGAAGGCCTTCGAGCGCGCGGCGCGCGAGGGCGGCCACCCGGATCGCGTCCTCGTCACGTCCGACCCGGAGGCGGTCGCCGCGGCCGACCGGATCGTGCTGCCGGGCGTCGGGGCCTTCGCCGATTGCCGGCGCGGGCTCGCTGCCATCCCGGGCATGGTGGAGGCGATGCGGGAGGCCGCCGTCGACCGGGCCCGGCCCTTCCTCGGCATCTGCGTCGGCATGCAGCTCATGGCGACGCGCGGGCTGGAGAACGAGGTGACGGACGGGCTCGGCTGGATCCGGGGCGACGTCGCGGCCGTCCGGCCGTCCGACCCCTCCCTCAAGATACCCCATATGGGCTGGAACACGCTCCACCCGCAGCGCGAGCATCCGCTCACGGACGGGATCGAGCTCGGGCCGGACGGGCTGCACGCATATTTCGTGCATTCCTACGCCCTCCAGCCGCAGGAGCCGGACGAGGTCGTGGCCGTTTCCGCCTATGGCGGCCCCGTGACCGCGATCGTGGCGCGCGGCAACCTCGCCGGCACGCAGTTCCACCCGGAGAAGAGCCAGGCGCTGGGGCTGCGGCTGATCTCGAACTTCCTCGGCTGGTCGCCGTGATCCTGTTCCCGGCGATCGACCTCAAGGAAGGCCGCTGCGTCCGCCTCGTGCAGGGCGACATGGGGCGGGCGACGGTCTTCAACGACGACCCGGCCGACCAGGCCGCCACCTTCGAGCGGCAGGGTTTCGAGTGGCTGCACATCGTCGACCTCGACGGAGCCTTCGCGGGCCGGCCGGTGAACGGCGGCGCGGTGGACGACATCCTGGCGCGGGTGCGCATCCCCCTCCAGCTCGGCGGCGGCATCCGGGACATGCGCACCCTGGAAGGCTGGCTCGCCAAGGGGGTGGCGCGGGTCATCATCGGCACGGCGGCGGTCCGCGATCCCGATTTCGTGCGCGAGGCGGCGCGGCTCCACCCGGACCGGATCGCGGTCGGGATCGACGCCAAGGAGGGCCGGGTGGCGGTCGACGGCTGGGCGCAGAGCTCCACCCTCACGGCCGAGGAGCTCGGGCGCCGCTTCGAGGATGCCGGGGTCGCGGCCATCGTCTACACGGACATCTCCCGCGACGGCGTCCTGACCGGGCTCAACATCCCGGCGACGCTCGGGCTCGCGGAGGCCGTCGGCATCCCGGTCATCGCGTCCGGCGGCCTCGCCTCCATGGCGGATATCGAGCGCCTCGCCCGGCCCGATTGCCGGGGGCTCGCGGGCGCCATCACGGGCCGCGCGCTCTACGACGGCCGGATCGATCCGGCCGGGGCGCTGGCCGCCTTGCGGCGTCGTGGACCCGACGCATCGGACGGGTTCCCGGCGGCCCGCGCGGCCGGATGAACGCCCCGGTCCCGCCCCCCGCCGCCGGAAAGGTCCTGGCGGGAGATCACGTCGCGGCCGGGCGCCCCGGAAGCGGGGTAGGCCAGTTGCTGCGGGAGATCACGTCGGGCGGGATCGTCGGCTTCATCGCGCTGCCGTTCTGCGTCTCGGCCGGCGTCGTCGCCTACGGGCCGCTCGGGCCGGATCACGTCGCGATGGGGGCCGCGGCCGGCATCCTGTCCGCGGTGGCGGGCGGGGTCACGGGGGCGCTCGCCCGGAGCTCGTCCTTCGTGCCGAACTCCACCTCCACCTCCATGGCGCTGGTCCAGGCGAGCTTCCTCGGCTGGCTCCTCGGTCGGCTCGGCGGGGACGGGGCGCTCGCGCTCGCGGTGCTGCCCCTCACCGCGATCCTGGCGGGGATCTGGCAGGCGCTGATCGCCCTGTCGGGACTCGGGCGGGCGGTGAAGTTCACGCCCTACCCGGTGCTCGCGGGCTTCGTCACCGGGCTCGCCGTGCTGATCCTCGGGCAGCAGCTGCCGCGCCTCGTCGACGGGCCCCTCCTGGCGGAGCTCTGGCGGTCGGGGCATCTCGACCCCGCCATCCTGCCGCTACCGCTGTTCGGGATCGGCCTTGCCGGCCTCATACTGGCCGTCGAGCAACGCTACCCGCGCGCCCCGGCGCTGCTCGTCGGCCTGGTGGCCGGGACGGGCCTGTTCCATGCCGCGAGATACGCCTTTCCGGACATCCATCTCGGCGGGACGGTCGGGCAGATCTCCATCGCGCAGGCCTCGCTCGGGCTCGAGCTTCGCCTGCTCGCGGGCGCGGGCGCCCTCGCCGATCCGGAGATCCTCAAATCCCTCCTCCTCACCTCATTGACGCTCGCGCTCCTCGGCACGCTCGACCTCACCTTCGCGGTCAGGGCCGCCCAGGACATGGGCGACGGCCAGGCCGCGCCTCGCCGCGATCTCGGGGGCCAGGGGCTCGCCAACGTCGCGGCTGCCCTGGCGGGCGGGCTCACGATCACGACCTCCCTGTCCTTCGCCCGCACCATCTTCGGCGGCGGCGGCCGCACGAGGCTGTCGGCGGTCTCGGTCGCGCTCGTGCTCCTGCTCGTGGCGGCGCTGGCGCCGCGGCTGATCGCGCTCCTGCCGACGATCGTCCTGTCCGGCATCCTCGTCAGCATCGCGTTCCGGCTCTGGGACCGCTGGTGCCTCACGCTCCTGCGGGACGTCGTCAACGTCCGCGACCGCGAGGCGCATGTGCGGGCGCGCCGCAACATCGCGATCGTGCTCGCGGTCGCCGTCACCACAGTGCTCGGCCAGCCGGTCGCGGGCGCGCTCTTGGGCGTGCTCCTGTCCTGCCTCATCTTCATCGTGGAGATGAGCCGGCCCGTGGTGCGGCGCGAGCTCGACGGGTCGCAGACCTTCTCGAAGCGCATCCGCTCCCAGGCCGACCAGGCGCTCCTGCGCGGAAGCGGGCGCTACACGGCCGTGCTGGAGCTCCAGGGCATCCTGTTCTTCGGCAACGCGGACGACCTCGCCTCGCGGGTAAAGCGGCTCGAGGGGCGCGCCCGCATCGTGATCCTCGACTTCCGCCGGGTGACGGACCTCGACACGTCCGGCGCCACCATCCTGAGGCAGATCGCGGCCCGCTGCCGCGAGCACCGGATGAGGCTCGTCTTCGCCTCCGTCGACCCGAAGCTCGCCGGGCTGGTGAAGGGCGCCGCGGGCGAGCCCGAAGGCGCGCTCCTCCCGCCGGACCTCGACGCCGCGCTGGAGGGGGCGGAGGACCTCGCGCTCGCGAGCGCCCACGCGGCCGGGGGAACCTGGCGCGCGCTCAAGGTGGAGGAGACCGACCTCGCCGGAGGGCTGTCGGAGGGCGAGCTCTCCGATCTCAAGGCGCGGCTCGTCCCCTGCCGGTACCCGGCCGGCGCGTCCCTCTGCCGGGCGGGGGAACAGGCCGACCGGCTCTGGCTCCTGACCCGCGGCAGCGTCAGCATCCGGCTGTCCGGGACGCGGGCCGACCGCCGCATCGCCGGTCTCGGCCCCGGGACCTCCGTCGGCGAGATGGGGCTGCTCGACAGGAGGCCGCGCTCGGCCGACGTCGTCGCGGCCGCCGACGGGGAGGGCTGGGTGCTCACGGCGGCGGAGTTCGGCCGCCTCCTTCGCGAGACGCCGCGGCTCGGCCAGTCGCTCCTCGCCACCATCGCCCGCATCACGGCGCAGCGTCTCCGCGTCACCTCCGAAGAGCTGATGCTGAGGGACGCGTGCCCATGCTGAAGACCCGCATCATCCCGTGCCTCGACGTGAAGGACGGGCGCGTCGTGAAGGGCGTGCGGTTCGAGGCCCTGCGCGACGCGGGCGACCCCGTCGAGGCCGCGCGCGCCTACGACGCGGCCGGCGCCGACGAATTGTGCTTCCTGGACATCACGGCGAGCCACGAGAACCGCGGCACGCTGCTCGATGCCGTGCGCCGGACGGCGGCCGAATGCTTCATGCCGCTCACCGTCGGGGGCGGCATCCGGACGATCGCGGATATCCGCAACCTCCTCCTCGCCGGAGCCGACAAGGTGTCGATCAACACCGCGGCCGTCAGCGACCGCGGCTTCGTCCGGGAGGCGGCGAAGAAGTTCGGCGACCAATGCATCGTCGTGGCGATCGACGCGAAGCGCGTCTCGGCCTCTTGCGAAACGGACAGGTGGGAGATCTTCACCCATGGCGGCCGCAAGCCGGCCGGGCTCGACGCGGTCGCCTTCGCCCGCGAGGTCGTGTCGCTCGGGGCGGGCGAGCTCCTCGTCACCTCCATGGACCGCGACGGGACCCGGTCCGGCTACGACCTCGCCCTCGTCCGCTCGATCTCGGACGCGGTGCACGTGCCGGTGGTTGCTTCCGGGGGGGTCGGCGGCCTCGACGACCTCGTGGCGGGCGTGCGGGAAGGCCGCGCCAGCGCGGTCCTGGCCGCCTCCATCTTCCATTTCGGCGAGCACTCGGTCGGCGACGCGAAGCGCCACATGGCCCGGGCCGGCATCCCGGTGAGGATGACCTGATGAGCGCGTTCTCCTTCTCCGACCTGGAAGCGATCGTGGCCGAACGGGCGGCCGCCTCGCCGGAGACGTCCTACACGGCGAAGCTGCTGGCAGGCGGGCCTGCCCTGGCGGCCAAGAAGCTCGGCGAGGAGGCGGTGGAGGCCGTGGTCGCGGCGGTCGCGGGCGACAGGGCGGCGCTGGTGTCGGAGGCGGCCGATCTCGTCTATCATCTGCTCGTCGTCCTGCACGGGGCCGGCATCGCGTCCGACGACGTGATGGCGGAGCTCGGTCGCAGGACGGCTCAGTCGGGGCTCGCCGAGAAGGCCTCGCGGGAACGACGCTGAGGAACCCCGATGCACGATCTCGCCGGCGCCGCGCCGGCCGCGACCCGCGACCCGCCGCCCGACCTCCGGGCTCCCGACGGCGACCTGTCGCCCTACCGCACCTTCGACCGCGCCGCATGGGCGCGGCTGAGAGCGGGCGCCCCGCTCACGCTCTCGGCCGCGGAGGTCGACCAGCTCCAATCCCTGAACGACCCGATCTCGCTCGACGAGGTGGCGGCGATCTACCTGCCGCTATCGCGGCTCCTCTCCTTCTACGTCGCGGCCGCCCAAGGGCTGTTCAGGTCGACCCGGCACTTCCTCGGGGCCGAGGGAGCCGAGAAGGTGCCCTACATCATCGGCATCGCGGGCTCGGTCGCGGTCGGCAAGTCGACCACCGCGCGCGTCCTGAAGGCGCTCCTCGCCCGCTGGCCGAACATGCCGAAGGTCGACCTCGTCACGACGGACGGGTTCCTGTGGTCGAACGCGGAGCTCAGCCGGCTCGCGCTGATGGACCGGAAGGGCTTCCCGGAGAGCTACGACACGGCGCGGCTCCTGCGCTTCCTCACCGACATCAAGGCCGGCAAGCGCCATGTCGGGGCGCCGCTCTACAGCCACCTCGTCTACGACGTCGTGCCGGGGGAGGAGACCGTGGTCGAACGCCCCGACATCCTCATCGTCGAGGGGCTGAACGTGCTGCAGCCAGCCCGTCTCCCCCGGGACGGCGCCGCCATCCCGTTCGTGTCCGACTTCTTCGACTTCTCGATCTATCTCGACGCGGACGAGGAGGACCTCCACCGCTGGTACCTGGCCCGGTTCCTCCGCCTCCGGAACACGGCGTTCCGCGACCCTCTCTCCTATTTCCGCAAATACGCGGACCTGTCCGAGGCGGAGGCGATCAGCTACGCGGAAGGGCTTTGGAGCCGCATCAACCTCCTGAACCTGAACGAGAACATCCTGCCGACGCGCCAGCGCGCCAGCCTCATCCTCCGGAAGGGGCCGAGCCACCGCATCGACCAGGTGTCGTTGCGGCGGCTCTGAGCGGGACCCTCAGCGGATGGGGCCGCGCCCGGATGCGAAGTCGCGGCCGAGCGGACCGGCCTCGCCGCGCCGCATGGGTCCGGCGCCGTCCGGCCGGCCGATCCCGAGGCCGCGCGCCAGGACGGCCATGCGGCGCTTCTGCCCGTCGTCCAGCGAGCGGTAGAGGGGTTCGGCCGCGTCGGCGAGCTTGCGCAGGGTCTCGGCGGACGCGGCCTGGCGGTCGGCCATGAACCTGAGCGCGCCCGGGATGTCGCGGTCCGGCCCCTGCTCGCGCGCCGACGCGTAGCGGTCGCGGCGGGCGTCGCGCGCCTCGCGCCGCTGCTTCGCGAGCCCCCGGATCGCGTCCTCGACCGGCGGCCACATCTTCTCCTGCTCGGCGTTGAGCTTGAGCCCGGCATGGAGAGCCGCGATGCGGGCATCGGTGAACGCGTCCATGTCGGACGGCGACATGGCGGGCCGGCCTTCCCGGAACGCAGGCCCGCCGAAGGGGCCGCCCGGCCCTCGCTCCTGGGCGAGCAGGGGTGCGGCGACGAGCAGTCCGGTCGCCGACAGGCCGAGGATCCAGGTCTTCATGATGCGATCTCCTGCGAGGCGGCGCCGGCCGACGACACGGGCGCCTCTCCGATGTCGACGCTTGCAGGATCGAGGTTACGGGGCCGTCGCGACCGGGTTAAACCGCCGTAATGTCCGCCCCGCCC
>CALMTJ010000499.1 GCA_937872715.1 uncultured Methylobacteriaceae bacterium | reverse complement strand
ATCGCGTCGGACACAGCGCCCCCGACACCCATGTCGATCTCGTCGAAGACGAGCGTCGGGGCCGAACCGCGGTCGGCGAGAGCCACCTTGAGCGCCAGCATGAATCGCGACAGCTCGCCCCCTGACGCGATCCGCATCAGCGGCCCGGGCCGGGTGCCGGGATTGGTCTGCACCCAGAACTCGACGCGGTCGAACCCGGCCGCGTCGCGGCTCGTCCGGTCCGTCTGCACATCCGTGATGAAGCGGGCGCGCTCCAGCCGCAGCGGCGCCAATTCGCGCCCGACGGCCTCGTCCAGGGCGGCGGCCGCCTTCCGGCGGCCCTCCGACAGGGCGTCCGCGGCCGTCACGTAGCTCGCCTCCGCCTCGGCCAGCGACCGGGACAGGCGCGACACCGCGCCTTCGCCGGCATCGATGGCGGCGAGGTCGGCCGCGAACCGGTCGCGGAGCGCCGGGAGGTCGTCGGACAGGACGCCGAACTTCCGCGACGCGGCCCGCAGGCGGAACAGCCGGTCCTCCGTCCGGTCGAGATCGGCCTGATCGAACTCGCAAGCCCGGATGGTCTCGCCCAGCGCCGCGCGGGCCTCGTCATAGGCCAGCAGCACGGCCTCCAGCGCCGCGAGCGCCGGGTCCAGCACGGTCCCGATCTGGCCGGAGCGCCGCTCGAGCCGGCGGAGGGAAGCGGAAAGCGCCGGAACGGCCGAGCCCTGCCCGGCGACGACCTCGTGGGCGTCCCGCAGGTCTTGCGACACCTTCTCCGATTGCATGGTGACCTGGCGCCGCTCGTCGAGCGCGGCCTCCTCGCCCGGTTCGGGCGCGAGCTCCGTCAGCTCGCCGTGGGCGTGGGACAGGTACTCGGCCTCGCGCCGGATGGCGGACAGCTCCGCCTCGGCACCCGCCAGCTCAGCTCGGATCTCGCGCATCCGGGCGGCCGCGTCCGACCGGCTGGTCGTTGACGAAGGCGCGGGTGCGGCCGTCCGAGAGCTGGACGCGGCGCAGGATCAGGTCGCCGTCGGCCGGGATCTCGGCCGCGTCGGCCGCCTGCCGTGCCGGGTGGTCGGCCCCGACGACGAACACGGCCGTCACCTGCCCGCGCTCGGCGCCGTGCCGCACGAGCGCGCCGTCGCCCCTCGCGCCGAGAGCGAGCGAGAACGCGTCGAGCAGGATGGATTTGCCGGCTCCGGTCTCGCCGGTCAGCACGCTCAGACCCGGCCGGAACCGCAGGTCCAGCCTGTCGATCAGGACGATGTCCCGGATCAGGAGTTCCGCCAGCATGACGGGAGCCTAGCTGATTACGGGCCGGACCGCATGTGCCCGGCCGGGCCGGATGCGCCCGCCGGGCCGCATTCTCCGGTCGAGGTTCCTGCTCCGCGGCGCGACCGGGCGGGGATCAGCCGCCGAGTGCCAGGTTGCGCAGGCCCTTGAAGGAGCGCGAGATCCAGGAATCGGCATCCTCGCGCGGCTCGAGCCCGGCCGATTGCACGAGGCTGTGGGCGTCCTTGTACCAGGGGCTGTCCGGGAAGTTGTGCCCGAGCACCGCGGCCGCCGTCTGCGCTTCCTGGGAGAGGCCGAGCGCCATGTAGGATTCGGTGAGCCGCTCCAGCGCTTCCTCGATATGCCGCGTGGTCTGGTACTTCGACACCACCTCCCGGAAGCGGTTGATGGCCGCCGGGTAGTTGCGGCGTTCGAGGTAGTAGCGGCCGACCTCCATCTCGCGGCCGGCGAGCTGGTCGCGCGCGACCTGGATGCGGTTGCGGGCATCCGACACGTATTCGGATTTCGGGTATTTCTGCACGAGCTCCTGGAGGGCCGTCAGGGCCTTCTCCGACCGCTCCTGGTCCCGCGTCACGTCCGGGATCTGGTTGTAGTTGGACATGGCGTACAGGTACTGGGCGTAGGCCGCGTCCTTCCCGTTCGGGTACTTGGACAGGTAGCTCTTGGACGCGGTGATCGCGTCCTCCCATTTCTGCGCCTCGTAATTGGAATAGGCTTCCATGATCAGGCCGCGCCGGGCCCATTCGGAATACGGGTAGTTCCGGCTGAGCTGCGCGAACTTGCGGGTCGCGCCTTCGTGGTCGCCGGACTTCATGCGGCCGAGGCCGTCGTCGTAGACCTTCTCGGCCGGCACGTCCGGCTCGACCTTCATCACGTATTTCTCGGTCGTATCGAAGGGGTTGAGGGACGCCAGGGAATCGCACCCCGCGAGCGCCAGCGGTCCCGCGGCCAGCACGGCCATCCGGGCCGCCGCGACGGTTCCGCGGCGCAGAGCGACGAGATCGAGAGACATGCGCGAAAAACCCCTGACGTCCGGTCCGCTGCCGATCGGGCGTCATCTACACGGAAGCGGCCGGACCTGGAAGCGCGCGCCGGCGCCTCGCCGGATGCCCGCCCGCGACGGTCGCGCGGCTCAGTGCAGATCCGGCGCGAAGGCCGGAACGGCGATGCCGCCGCCGATCTCCGCATGCCCCGACTCGCGCCGTGATCCCGTGTCCACGATCGCGTAATTCGCCCGGTCGGAGAGGAGCTCTTTCAACACGGCGACATTGAGGCGATGGCCGCCGCATGCCGACCGCATGGTGCCGAGGATCGGCATGCCGGCGAGCGACAGGTCGCCCACGGCATCCAGCATCTTGTGCCGGACGAACTCGTCCGCGAAGCGCAGGCCTTCGGGGTTGATGATGCGCCCCTCCCCGATGGCGACCGTGTTGTCGAGCGACGCGCCGAGCGCGAATCCCGCCCTCCAGAGCTTCTCGACATCCCCGATAAAGCCGAAGGTGCGGGCCCGGGCGATCTCGCGCCGGTAGCTTTCCGGGGTGACGTCCAGCTCCTTGCGCTGGCGTCCGACGACCGGGTTGGAGAAGGCGATCTCGACCTCCAGACGGAAGCCGCGCGGGTTCGGCCGCAGCTCGGCCGTGCCGATGCCGAGGGCGGCCCTGACCGGCCGGAGGACCTTGAGGAAGCGCCGCCCGACCTTGCCGCGGCGGATGCCGACGCTGTCGACGGCGTCGACGAAGGCCTGGGCGCTGCCGTCCAGGATCGGGAGCTCGGGGCCGTCGATCTCGACCAGGGCGTTGTCGATGCCGAGGCCGGAGAAGGCCGACAGGAGATGCTCGACGGTCGCGACCGCGCCCGTGTCGGGATCCCCCACGACGGTGCAGAGCTCGGTCGCGGGGACCGCTCGGCTGCAGGCCTCGATCAGCGGGTCGCTGCCGTCCGGCATGCCGGTCCGGAGAAACACGATCCCGTGATTCGCCTGGGCGGGATGGAGGTGGAGATTGACCGGCCTGCCCGAATGCACGCCGATTCCTGACAGCGAGACCGGCGCGCCGATCGTAGCCTGGTGACCTAGCTTCATTCGTGTACCTCGGGCCGAACTCCATCCCGGCGCGCCGCGGGACGTGCCGAGCTCCTCTGGATCTCACCCGTTGAAGATGCCCCTGCGGACGCTGCCCTCATTCACGCGAGGGTCATTTCGTCCGGAACCGACGAGGCACCCAGATTAACCAGCCGGAACGGGGTGACCAAATCACGCTTTCTTACGGTCTGTTACAGGCGGCCGCGAACGCGAAACGCCCCGGACGGTGCCGGGGCGTTTCGTTCGTTTGGTCCGATCAGCTCGACTGGCGTCGCAGGAAGGCCGGGATCTCGAGATGCTCGTCCTCCGCTGGGCGGGCGGGCGGAGCGGAGCGGCCATGCGGGTCGAGATGGCCCTGGGCCGGCCGGTAGGACGGAGCCGGGGCGTTGCGCGGGGCGCTCTCC
>CALMTJ010000498.1:7578-8986 GCA_937872715.1 uncultured Methylobacteriaceae bacterium | reverse complement strand
TGGCGGGCGCGAGTTCTCGAGGCCAGCGGCCCGACGCACCCGTCACAACAGGTGCGGCGCGGCCCGGAAGCGGCAGGGTTCCAGCGGCAGGTCGGGCGGGAAATCCGTGTCCGGCGCCGTGCCGAGGAGGCCCTCGTAGAGGCCGATGATCTGCCGGCCGACGACCTCCCAGGAATAGGTCGCCCTGCACTCGGCGAGCGCCGCCCGGGCGAGGCGGCGGCGGAGCGGCCCGTCCGTCGCGAGCCGATCCAGCGCATCGGCGTGGGCCGCGACGTCGCCCGGCTCCGTCAGGAGGGCGTTCTCGCCGTCCCGAAGGCAATCTGTCACGCCGACCGCCCGGCAGGAGGCGATCGCGAGGCCGGACGACATCGCCTCCAGGACCGTGTTGGAGAAGCCTTCCGCGTAGGTCGGCGAGGCGAAGATGTCGGCCTCCCGGTACAGCGCCGCCGCGGCCCCGTAATCGGCGTAGCCGGTGAAGCGGAGGAAGGCGGGGCCGAGCCCGTGCCCGGCGGCGCGCTCGCGGCTCGCGGCCACGTCCGGCCCGATGCCGGAGATCGCCGCCCTGAACGGCAGCCCGCGCGCCTGGAGGAGCGCCAGCGCGTCGACGAAGTCGAGCACGCCTTTCCGCCGGTCGACGCGGCCGTGATAGAGGATGCGGACGGGCTCCGCCGCGACCCCGACCTCCGCCTCGTCGGCCGGATGGAACCGGGCGACGTCCACCGCGCCCGGCACGATCGTGAAGCGCTCGCGCCGGGTGCCGAGCCGTTCGGACACCTCGTCCACGAAGCTCTCCCCGCCGATCAGCACGGCCCCCGCATGGTCCAGCACCCGCACCATGGCGAGGCGGTGCGTCTCGCAGCACGAGCCCACCCAGTGTCCGTCGCCGCCCTGGATGGAGACGAGGTTCGGCACCCCCAGCCGCCGCGATGCCAGCAGCGTCGCCCATCCGGTCGGGTAGCCGTATTGCGCGTGGAGGATCTCGAAGGGTCCTCGCGCGTGCTCGCGGCAGATCACCGACACCATGGCGTCGATGTCCCGCTCGAAATCGCCGCCCTCCTGCTCGCCCAACTGTTCCAGCCCGATCACCCGCACGCCAGGAACCGGCGGCGGCGGGCCGCCGCCGTAGATGCCGGCCCCGGCGGGATCGCCGCGGTACTGGCTGATCATGGTCACGTCGTGCCCGGCCGCCACGAGCTCGCGCAGGAGGTTCGCCGCGTACACGCTCATACCGGAGATGGCCGGGAAGAAGCGTCGGGAGATGAAGCAGATCCTCACGAGAAGGCCGATCCGTCCGAGATCGGTCGGGACCTCTTCACCTCGCCTTGCGGAAACCTTCGCGCGATCCGTCCCGCTCTCGTCATTGCGAGCGCAGCGAAGCAATCCAGCGGGTATGCGTCTGCCCCTGGGT
>CALMTJ010000498.1:2306-7568 GCA_937872715.1 uncultured Methylobacteriaceae bacterium | reverse complement strand
GGGACCTCTCCCCCGCGCCTTGCGCAAACCTTCGCGCGATCCGCCCCGCGCGCGCCATTGCGCGGAGGCGCAGCCGACGACGCAACCCAGGGGCAGACGCATACCCGCTGGATTGCTTCGCTGCGCTCGCAATGACGGGTCGGGCAACGCGTCGTGCAGCGATCCCCGCCCGGGAGCGCGGGGCTAACCCCGATCTCATCCCCGGCACTCCTTCAGGTAGCGCATGGCGGCCGGGATCATCGTGTCGGCGCGGTGCGAATCGCGCGACAGCTCCACGCAGACGAGGCCGGCGAAGCCGATCTCCTCCAGGGCGCCGAGGGTGGTCGGGATGTCCATGTCGCCCTCGCCGAAGGCGAGGTGGACGTGCTCGCCGCGCTTCATGTCCTCGATCGAGATCGTCCCGATGCGTCCGGCGAATTCCCGGACGGCCGCCGCCGGATCGCGCTCGCCCGTCACCAGCAGATGGCCGAGGTCCAGCGCGAGCCGGAGACCCGCCAGGCCATCGGCGAGCGCCCGGTAATCGTCGACGGTCTCGACCAGCATGCCGGGCTCCGGCTCAAGGGCGGGCACCACGCCTCTTTCCACGGCATAGGCCGTGACGGCCGCGAGGCCCTCCCCCAGCCAGTCCCGGGCCTCGTCGCGATCGACGCCCGGCTTCGGCACGCCGGCCCAGAAGGACACCGCCTCCGAACCGAGGACGGCCCCGACATCGATCGCGCGCCGCAGGAAAGCCACCCGGCGCTCGCGGCCGGCCGGGTCGGCGGAGACGAGGGTCGGCTCGTGCTTGGCGCGCGGGTCGAGCAGGTAGCGGGCGCCGGTCTCGATGACGGAGCCGAGGCCGAGATCGCCGATCCGTCGTCGCAGCCGCTCCGCCGCCGCCTCCCAATCGGGCGCGAACGGGTCGAAATGGTTGACGTCGAGCGTCAGCGCCACGCCCGAATAGCCGGCCTCGCCGAGGAGGACGAGCGCGTCGTCGAGCCGGTGGCTCGCCGTCCCGTTCGTGTTGTAGGCGAAGCGCAGGCTCACGCGACGGCCCCGAGCTGGCCCAGCCGGTAGCCCACGTGATGGGCCTCCGGCTCGCGGTAGAGCGGATAGAGCGGGCCGACGATCCGGTCGGCCGCCGCCGTGTCGAGGAGCGGCTGGCCGCCGAAACGGCCCAGCGCCTCCGGCGTGAGCCGCACCGGCCGCAGCGTCTCGCTCGCGGCCCCGAACCGGATGAGCGGCGAGCCGCGATCGAGCAGCTTGCGGGCGTTGCGCTCGCCGATGCGGTGGTAGCTCATCGTCTCGACCTCCAGGCCCGGCACGATCACCTTGCAGACGCCAACGGACCGGTCGGGCGGCGAGCAATCGACGACCAGCATGTCGAACCCGGCGCGCTCCAGCGCCTCGCGGGCGACCTGGCCCCGCGCCCGCGTGTCGCCGGAGGCGGCCTTCGGCAGCGTGGCGAAATCCCGGGAGGCGCGCCGCGAGAACACCGTCGGCTCGAGGTGGCGGCGGAGGGTGGCGCCGTCCAAAGCCGCCCATTCCATCATGGCGCCGAGCGCCCGGCTCTCCTCGATCGCGAGGCTCGCCATCGCGGTGCGGACGAAGCTGTCGACGTAGCCCGGCGGCGCCACCCGCAGCGCCTCGCCGAGCGGGCCATGGCCGTAGGTCTTGCGCACGCGGGCGGAGCAGAATTCGAGCAGGGCCTTGTGGAGGGCGCGGTCGCGGTCCGGATCGCAGGCCTCGCCGCAGGCGGACAGCATGATCGGCACGCGCGGCTCGCCGCGATCGTGGCCGACGACGTAGAGGTTCGCGAGGCCGAACTCGTCCGTGGCGAATTTCGGAATGACCTCGATGCCGATCCCATCCAGCCGGTCGAGCAGCGCGCGCGTCTCGGGCGCGACGCCGGCCGTGAGGTCGAGCACCACGCCCTGGTCCAGCGCCCGGAAGACGAGGCCGTTGCCGTCCCGCTGGAGGCATTCCAGCAGCCCGTGCGAGGCCGCCCAGTCGAGGTCGGGCCCGGCGCCGAGGCCGTTGGTGATGAGCGTGGTGAAGGGGACGTAGCCGGCAGGCAGTTCGAAGACGTCGACGGCCGCGACGTCCAGCGGCACCAGCACGGACTCGCCCGTCGCGATGCGGACCGCCTCCGTCCAGGCGAGGCGGGTGTCCCGGCCGACCGGCGAGCCGGCCGGGAGGCAGAGCGTGAGCGGGTCGGCGACGCCGCCCGGCCCGCGCTCGCGCACGAGTTCCGCATGCGACCCGAAGACGGGAGGGCGCGCCCGGATGGCCAGCGTCGGCCAGATCGCCTCCGCGATCTCGGCCAGCGCGCCCACGATCGCGTCGCCGTCCGTTTCCCCGTAGCCGTAGCCGGACGGCATGTTGCCGGGCAGCGTCTCCCCATCGTCGAGGAAGAGCGCCACCTTCCAGGCCGGCACGCCCGTCCGGTCGAGCGGAGCCATCGAGAAGCCGACGACCCGCCCCGGCGGCAGGGCGTCGAGATAGCGGCGCGCCGCCTCCGGCAGGTCGGCCGGGAGGCCGTCGACCCGCCTCACGGCGTCCTCCCGGCACTGGCATAGGCCATGTCGACGAGCCGCATCGTGCCGAGGTCCCGCTCGACCGAGAAGCCGGACCGATCGCCGGTCCGGAGCGCCCGCCCGAAGGCCCGGACCTGCCCGGCGAAGGGTGAGCCGTCGCCGAACGGGATCGCCGTCACGGTGCCGGTGCGGCCGTCGATGCGGGACAGGCGCCCGCCGGCATCCTGGCCCATCGTGTTCTCGGCGAGCAGCATCGCGTCCGACCCGACTACCTCCAGCCGTCGCCGCGGCAGCGCCTCCGGGCAATTATAGGCGACGTGGAGCGTCGCCAGCACGCCGGACGCCGTCCGCCCCATGAGGACGGCCCCGTCGTCCACGTCGTAGCCCTGGACGCGGCTCTGAACGGTCGCGGCGACGGAGACGAGGGGCTCGCCGAGCAGGAAGGCGACGAGGTCGAGCCCGTGCGGCGCGAGGTCGATGAGGGCGCCGCCGCCCGCCTTGCCGGCATCGATCCGCCAGTTCTCGCGGCCGGACCCGTCCGACCAATCCGGCCCGACCCAGCACGCGTAGACGATCCGGACCGCCGTCGGCCGCCCGATCGCGCCGGACAGGATCGCATTCCGCATGGCAACGTGGGCCGGGTGGTGGCGCTGGTCGAAAGCGGTGCCGTAGAGGATGCCGGAGCGGCGTATGGCGGCCGCCATCCGGTCCGCTCCCGCGAGCGTCGCCGCCATCGGCTTCTCGCAGAGGACCGGCTTGCCGGCGGCGGCCAGCACCTCCACGGCGGCCGGATGGAGGTGGTTCGGCGTGGCCACGTACACGGCTTCCACGTCGGAATCTGCCGCGAGCGCGTCCGCGTCCGGATGGGCCCGGATGCCGGCCGCCTCGGCCGCGAGCCGGGCGCCGGCGGCAGGATCAGCCACCGCCACCAGGAGGTCGCCGGCGGCCCGGATCGCGGGCGCGAAATAGTCCTGCGCCACCCAGCCGTACCCGACGATGCCCCAGCGGACGGGGCCGTCCATCACCAGCGCTCCGGCAAGGAAACGAGTTCGCGCCGCCGTGCCTGTTCAACGGTCCAGGTCTGAGGCCATTCGGGCAGGCCGGTCCGGGCCGGATAGGTGGCGAGCGCCTCGTATTCCGCACGGTAGCGGTCTGAGGGCCAGCCGATCGAAGCGCCGGCGCCGTCGGGGGCGGGACGGTAGAGCGGGTTTCGGCGGAGCGGCGGCCGTGGGCGGCAGAGCGGGCCGTCCGCGGAACGGGCGGGGCCGCGGGCGCCTTCGACCAGCGCGAACGCATCGGCATGACGGAGGCCGGCGGGTGTGGCCGCCACCGGTGCCCTCCCCTCGCCCGCGGCCCGCGTCAGCTCGGCATCGTCGTAGACCCGCGCCTCCGGGAAGAGCCGCGCCAGCTCGTCGAGGCTCACGCCGTGTCCGGCGGAGTGGTTCGCGGCCTGGCTGTTGTGGACGTGGCCGATCGCGAGCTGCCCGGCCGCGAGCGCCCGCAAGCGCCCGAGGATTACGGATTTCGGTTCGAGGAAGTAGAACGCGTCCTGGCAGAGGACGAGGTCGTAGCCGCGACCGGTCAGCGGCCAGGGGGAGCGCGCGTCGAAACAGACGAGGTCCGCTTCCGGTCCGGCGACCCAGTGCCGGGCGAGCCAGAGCTTGGAGAAGACCACGTCGCCGCCCGCGACCCGCACTCCCGCGGCGCCGAGTTCGCGCAGGAAGTGGCCGATGCCGCAGGCGAGCTCGAAGGCGCTCGCGGGCTCCCTCCAATGCGCGTCGATCAGCGCGAGGCCGGCCAGGAAGGTCGGATCGCTCCAGCGATGGGCGAAATAATCGCCGACCCGATCATAGGCGAGGAGCGTCATGGCGTCCCGCAGGCTGAGCGCATCGCGGCCCGCTACCAGACGGCGGAGATCGGCCGGATCGGGGGCGGGACCGTCCCACCAATCGTCCGCATCGGCGAGGAGCAGGGCGAGCGCTCCATCGCTCTCGCCGGCATCGATCCTGGCGAGGGCCGCCGCCACGAGCTCCGCCCGGCCGGTCCGGAGATACGGGATGCCGTCGAGGATCGGCCAGCGCTCGGCACCGTCCGTGAGCACGTTCGGCCCCTCCGGCCGCAACGGGAGGCCGCTGACGGGCGACACGAGCGGGATCAAGGAAGCCCCATCTCGACGAGGACGCGGTCGTGGAACGGCCTCACCGGCCCGGCATGGACGAGCTCCATCTCCCCGAGCACGGTCCCCATGGTGAGGCGCGCCGCCTGGAGGTGCTGGTCGATCTCGAGCACCCGGTCGATCACGTCCGCCGCGTGGAAAGCGCGTCCCTCCGGCGTCTCCGCGTCCGGCAGGATCTCCCGTGCGCGGACGACCTCACGGCGGAGGCCGGGCGGCAATTCGTCGAGGGCGGCGCCCGTCGCGCGCTCCATCACCGGTCCGAGATGATCCCCGAGCAGCGTCTCGCCGGTGAAGCCGGCATCGGGCATCGCGGCGTTATGAAGGTGGTGGGCGAGGCCCGCCGTGAACACGGCCGCGGGATCGGCGCCGTAGGCGGGCGCCAGGAGAAGGCCGTAGACGGCGACGACGAGGCAATGCTCGGCGTGGTTCTCGGCCGGCTGCAGGACGATGCGGGCGCGGCCGGGGCAGGTCACGCCGGCCCGCGGCTGGGCGGCGAGACGCCGGACGAAAGGCGGCGGCTCGGCTTCCGGACCCGCCGGCCCGCGCAGCCCTTCGAGGAGACCTCCTGTC
>CALMTJ010000498.1:0-2296 GCA_937872715.1 uncultured Methylobacteriaceae bacterium | reverse complement strand
GCACGTCCGCGAAGGTCCCGATCGCGGCTCGCCGAACGTCCAGCGCCTCGTCGCCGCTCAGGCCGAGCGCCGCCAGCATGTCGGCATCGAGGTCGCCGAGCCGGGTGGCGGCGACGCAGCCGGCCGCGATCCGGAACGCGACGGCCTCGGGCGCATCCCCGGCGGCGAGCGCCGCCCAGGCCTGCCCGAAGGCGCGCTCGGCGATCGAGCCCGGCCGTCCGGCGGAGGTGACGCGCTTGAGGTCGCCGATCTCCCGCAGCAGCGGCAGGAGACCGGCCGGCGCCGCGCCCACGCCCATCGTCGAGGCGGAACGCCCGCCGGCCCGTCAGCCGCGGACGCCCAGCCAATCGAACAGCATTCGTTCCTGCCTGTGGAAGGCGTGCTCGGGCTCGTGGCCGTTGCGGACCATCGGGGCCTTGAAGAAGAGCGAGAGCTGCTCCTGCACGCCGCCGTCGCCGCGCGCGTTGGCGAGCCCGAGGACGCGGGCGATCTCGATCGCGAGCGGGGCTGCCAGGATGGAATCCTTGCAGAGGAAGTTGACCTTGATCTGCATGCGCTGGCCGAGGAAGCCCGTGACGTCGATGTTGTCCCAAGCCTCCTTGTCGTCGCCGCGCGGCCGGTAGTAGCGGATGTCGACGATATGGTCCTCGACCGGGTAGCCCAGGATCTGGTCGAGCACCGATCCCTTGGTGTTGAGCTTCGATTTCAGCGAGCCGGGATCGTCCAGCGCGAGGCCGTCGCGGTTGCCGAGGATGTTGGTCGAGAACCACCCGTCGACGTGGAGCGCGCGCGACCTCAGCGCGGGCGCGAGGCCGGGCTTCAGCATGGTCTGGCCGGTCATGCCGTCCTTGCCGGCGCCCGGCACGTGCCGCTTCTCGGCCAGCTCCTTGAGGGCCGGGATGTCGGCCGCGACCGATGGCGTGAAATTGCCGTAGGCATAGCCGTTCGAGACGGCCGCGTAGGCGTAGAGCATGGCCGGGCCGATCGCGGCGTCGTCGCGGTCGAGCCCGCGCTCGAAGGCGTCGAGGGTCGCGAAGGTCTCGTCCGAGAGGTCGGGCCAGCGCTCCGTCGAGGCGAGGTTCAGCACCACGACGTCGCCGGCCCCGCTCTCCTTCCGGAAGCGTGCGAGATCGCCCGCGATGCGGTCCACCGCGTCGCGGTGCCCGGCCGCCGCGATCTTGTGGGCGCCGTCGATGTTGCGGCAGAAGCGGTCGCTCGCGACGGCCTTCCAGGGCCGCATGTCGCAGAGCGCGGAGGCGCCGTTCGCCGTCATCCCGGCCGGCAGCACGCCATGGGTCTCGGCCGCCTTGCCGAGGTCGTCGCCGTTCACGTCCCAGCCGCCGAAGACGAGGTCGCGGTAATCCGGGAGGCCGGGAACGGACAGCCCGGCGAGGGGAAGCCCGTCCAGCCGGTTGGCGCCCGTCTTCACGAGCTCGAGCCCCGCGATGGCCGTGGTGGCGACCGCGCCCCCGAGACCCACGACGGCGACACCCAGCCGCTCACCTGCCTCGACGCCCATCCACCCATCCTCCCGTCGCGGGCCTGCCCGGCCCGCCGCCACCCTTAACTCCATCGGCCAAGGGTTGGCGGCCTTTTCACGTCAACGTGAGGCGGCCTTATGGCGGCACTCGCGTCCGTTGGCCACTCACCCGGCGAGACCGCCCATCCGCCTCACGGCGTGCCACTCGGCCTCCGTGACGGGCTGCACGGACAAGCGGGAGTTGCGGATCAGCGCCATGTCGGCGAGTTCCGGCTGGGACTTCACCGCCTCCAGCGTCACCGGCTCGGGCAGGGGCTCGACCGCCTTCAGCTCGACCGCGCCGAAGCGGCCGGTCGGGTCCGTCGCGTCCGGGCCGTAAGGCTTCGTCACCTCCACGATGCCGACCACCGCCTTGCCCTCGTTGGAATGGTAGAAGAAGCCGCGCTCGCCCGGCTTCATCGCCTGCATGTGGTTCTTGGCCAGGTGGTTGCGAACCCCGGTCCACGGCGTGCCGGCCTCGCCGGCCCCGACCTGGTCGTCCCACGACCAGGAGGACGGCTCCGACTTGAACAGCCAATACGGCATCTCTTCCCTCCGTCTTCGCGCCGTGGTTCGCGCCCGGCCAGCCTATTCCGCCCGCAGGGGGCGGCGCATCAACGCCTCCGCGGCCTCGTCCACGGCGAGCCGGCCGGACAGCACGTCGTCCACCGCCTCGCAGACCGGCATGTCGATCCCGGCCCGGTGCGCGAGGCCGACCAGGGCGGCCGCCGTGAAGGCCCCCCCGGCGAGCCCGCCCGTCGCCGCCTCCGCCGGGGG
>CALMTJ010000497.1:486-3918 GCA_937872715.1 uncultured Methylobacteriaceae bacterium | reverse complement strand
CGGCCGCCTCACGTTCGGTGAGTCTCAAGGCGAACAACATCCGGCCTCAAACGCGACCGTCGGATGGAGGTGGTAATGCTTGTGCGCGTTCACGTGATCGAGCGGCAGGCCCGTCGCCGCGAAGGCTTCGAACTGAGCGCGGATCTCCTGCTCGACCTGCCGCTTGACGCGCGGCGAGACGAAGATCGCCGCACCATAGCGGGCGAGGTCGGCGCGCAATCGGCCGTTCGGGCAGAGCAGGTCCGGTATCTCGGACGGGGCCGAGACCGCCCTCCCCTCGACCAGGGTGACATGCAGGCCAATCCGCAACCCTGGCCATCGCCGCGCGCGCGCCACCGCGTCCGCGCACCAGGGCTCGGCCACCATCAGGCTCGCCGATGTCAGGATGCCGTCCCGATGCGCGATCTCGACGGCGTCGTTGACCTCGCGAGAGAGGCCGAAATCGTCGGCCGTGACGACGAGAGAACGGGGTCCCCTCGCGATGGTCATCTCCGAGCGGCTTGCAGCCTCACGCTCTGTACTACGAACCATCCCGAATAGCTGAATCCGAGGAGCGACACTCCGACGAGCGCCCACGTCTCGACCCTTCCGTTGAAGCCGAGCATAATCGCGAGCGCTGAGATTGGAGAACATGCGTATTCTGCACGCAGGGACATAGACACAGATCGGTCAAGGATCAGGTAGTCCAAAGCGAACTTACCGGCGAGAGGATCGCGCATCGCGATCGGAAAGCGGACCTGGAGCTTGTTGAAGACTTTAACGCTTCAGCAGAAGCACCTGACGCCCGGGACCGGGCCCGTCGCCTGAGCGTCACGCCGCCAGACTCACCGGCTCGTCGAACGGGATCGCGGCGATCAACGCTCCGGCCGGGGCGCCGTCCAGGAAAAGCCCGCCCCGCAACTCCTCGAAGCTCCTCGCGGGCGGGAAGGGCTCGCCGATCAGGTCCAGCCAATCCTCCGCCGCATAGGCCAGCACCCCGGCCGCTCCGCGATCACCTCGTCCAGGGTATCGGCCGCGGCGACCACGCCCGGGACATCGGGGAACGAGATCCCGTACGAACTCGCAGGCTCCTTGTGGATGACGGCGAGGTAGGAGGTCATTCGTTCTCGTGCTCCGTCCAGCCGGCCTGCCTGTAGATGCTGCGGAGCGTCCCGGTGGGGATGTCACGCCTTGGATGGGCTACGATCACGACGAGCCGCCTCTCCGGGTGACGGAACTTCCAGTGCGAGCCTCTGTCGGAACGTGCACGAAGCCATCGCGTTCAAGTCGGGCAATGACAGCACGGCTCGCCGCCACGCCCCGGCATCACGCCGCCTGAGCGACGGAGCGGCGCTCCTTCAGGAAGCGGAAGAACTCGACGCCTTCGCGGAGGCGGCGCTTCATCATGTCGGGCTGAGTCACCATCTCGCCGACGATGGAGGCGATCTTCGGCACGCGGAAGTAGAAGCGCCGGTAGAAATCCTCCACGGAGGTGAAGATCTCCGTGTGGCTGAGGCCGGGATAATGAAGCGGCGCGATCTGGATGCCGTTGTCGTTGATCAGCTCGGCGTTCTTCTCGTCGAGCCAGCCGTTCTCCAGCGCCTGCCGATAGAGGAAGGTGCCGGGATAAGGAGCGGCGAGCGAGACCTGGATCGTGTGCGGGTTGATCCGGGTCGCGAACTTGATCGTCTCCTGGATCGTCTCCTTCGTCTCGCCCGGCAGGCCGAGGATGAAGGTGCCGTGGATGGGGATGCCGAGCTCGTGACAGTTCTTGGTGAACTCCTCCGCCACCTCGACCCGCATGCCCTTCTTGATGTTGTGCAGGATCTGCTGGTTGCCCGACTCGTAGCCGACGAGCAGGAGGCGCAGGCCGTTGTCCTTCATCACCTTGAGGGTGTCGCGCGGAACGTTCGCCTTGGCGTTGACCGACCAGGTGACGCCGAGCTTGCCGAGCTCCCTCGCGATCGCCTCCGCCCTGGGCAGGTCGTCCGTGAAGGTGTCGTCGTCGAACATCAGCTCCTTCATCTGCGGGAACGCCTTCAGGACGTAGCGCACCTCCTCGATGACGTGCCCGACGGAGCGGGTGCGGTAGCGGTGGCCGCCCACCGTCTGCGGCCACAGGCAGAACGTGCACCGGCTCTTGCAGCCCCGCCCCGTGTAGAACTAGATGTAGGCGTGATAAATATAAAATATGAAGTAGTTCTCCATGACGAGGTCGCGCTTGTAGACCGGCGTCACGAAAGGCAGCGAATCCATGTCGTGCATGACGGCGCGGTCCTCGTTGTGCACGAGGACACCCTGGCCGTTGCGGTAGGAGAGGCCCTTGATGTCGCTCCAGGCGACACCGTCGGCGACGTCCTTGATGGTGAAGTCGAACTCGTTGCGGGCCACGAAATCGACGATCGGCGCCTCCCTCAGGCTGTCGTCCGATTGCACGGCCACCTTCGCGCCGATGAGCCCGACCTTCAGGTTCGGGTTCGTGCTCTTCATGGCCTCGATCACCTTCACGTCGGAGGCGAAGGAGGGGGTCGAGGTATGGAGAACCGCGAGGTCGTAGTCGCGGACCTGGCCCAGCACGTCCGACAGCGTGGTCTTGTGGGGCGGCGCGTCGATCAGCTTCGAGTTGGCGACGAGCGCGGCCGGCTGGGCGAGCCAGGTCGGGTACCAGTAGGACTGGATCTCGCGGCGCGCCTGGTAGCGCGACCCGGCCCCGCCGTCGAAACCGTCGAACGAGGGCGCCTGGAGGAAGAGCGTACGCATCATCTCGGGTTCAGGGCCTCGTCCTTGGATGTCATGACGCCCGCGGCATCGACGTCGTAGCGGTGGCCTCGCCAGATCACGCCGCGGCCGACGAAGCTCGCGAGGAAGATCCCGAAGGACAGGAGATCGCGCGCGGGCACGAGCCGGTACGGGTGCGGTCTTAATCCGAAAACCCTCTCGACGGCAAGGCAGAGGCCCGTCCGGGCGGCGACCGCCGCGAGGGCGGCGAGGATGGGGACGGCGCCGGGCTCCGCCAGCCAGGCCAGGACCGCGAGCGGCAGCGGATGCGCGATGACCGATCCGGCATGGCCGGCCGGATCGATCTGCCGAACGGTGCGTGCCCAGCGCAGCTCCTGGCGGAGGAGATCGCGGAGCGAGCCCTCCGGGCAGGAATGCCCGACGGTGAAGGCGGACAGCGCGACCGTGAGGCCGAGCCCCCTCACCTTCTCGCCCAGCACGTAATCGTCCGCGAGGTCGTTCGCGAGCGCCCCGAAGCCGCCGATCGCCCGGAGCGTCTCCGTCCGGAGCGCGATCGTGGACCCGAAGCAGGGTTTGGCCAGCCCGAGGCCGGACCCGACCGCGACGGCCGGGAGGAAGTGCGAATCGATGCCGAGCGCCGCGAGCCGGGCTGGAGATCCGCTCCCGGCCGTCGCGGTCGGGTCCGGCCTCGGGCTGGCCAAACCCTGCTTCGGG
>CALMTJ010000497.1:0-476 GCA_937872715.1 uncultured Methylobacteriaceae bacterium | reverse complement strand
GGCCGGCACGCCGTGATAGAGGCAGGTCACGGCGCCGACCCCCGGCCGGGCGAGTTCGGCCACGACGCGACGCAGGTAATCCGGCGCCACCGCCATGTCGCTGTCGGCCAGCACCACGACCTCGTGCCGGATGGCGGCCGACATGTTGACGAGGTTCGAAACCTTGCGGTTCGACCCGTGCTGGCGCGCGTCGACCACGAGGTCGGTCGCGAGCGCCGAATGGGTCTGCCGAAGCGCCTCGACCACTCGGATCGCCGGGTCGGAGGCCGTCTGGACGCCGAAGACGACCTGCACCGCGCCGCCGTAATCCTGCCGGAGGAAGGTGGCGAGGCTCCCGGCGAGGCCCGGCTCGGCGCCGTGCAGCGGCTTCAGGATCGTGACGGACGGCAGGACGGGCGGAGCCGGCGGCTCCAGGTGCGCGAGGCGCCGCACCAGGAGCGCGGCGAGACCGCAGTACAGGAGCCCGAGGAGCGACC
>CALMTJ010000496.1 GCA_937872715.1 uncultured Methylobacteriaceae bacterium | reverse complement strand
CGTGCAATACGTCCGGCTTCAGACGTTTGATTAGGGCGGCCGCGCGCGACCGCCCGCTACTCCGCCGCCCGCATCTCCTCCGGCCGGGACAGGACATGCCGCTTCATCGTTCGACCCGATCGAGCTTGCGGCCACGCGCGTGAGCGACCGCCGAAAAGAATGGCAGGCATCGCCTCATCGGCGGGCGATCTCCCGCGGCCGACGGAAGGTCGGCCGTGGCACGGCCCGGCCGGCGATGCTATGAGCCCGGCCGCATACCCTGCGTTCCAGGTCCGCGTGCCCGATGAAGAAGATCGAAGCCATCATCAAGCCCTTCAAGCTGGACGAGGTGAAGGAAGCTCTTCAGGAGGTCGGGCTCCAGGGCATCACGGTCGTGGAGGCGAAGGGTTTCGGACGCCAGAAGGGTCATACGGAGCTCTATCGCGGCGCGGAATACGTGGTCGACTTCCTGCCCAAGGTGAAGCTCGAGATCGTGCTCGCCGACCACCTCGTGGAGAGCGCCGTGGACGCGATCCGGCGCGCGGCGCAGACCGGCCGCATCGGCGACGGCAAGATCTTTGTCTCGACCATCGAGGAGGCGATCCGCATCCGGACGGGCGAGACCGGGCCGGACGCGATCTGACCGGACATCACGGCCGGCCCGCGCCGTGGGCGGCGTTCCGACGACAACGGGAGACGACAAGGTGGCGACCAAGACGGCCAGGGACGTCCTGTCCCTCATCAAGGAGAACGACGTGAAATACGTCGACCTCCGCTTCACCGACCCGCGCGGGAAGTGGCAGCACGTCACCTTCGACATCTCGCTGATCGACGAGGACATCTTCGCCGAAGGCACGATGTTCGACGGCTCCTCGATCGCCGGCTGGAAGGCGATCAACGAATCCGACATGATCCTGATGCCGGACCCGGCGACGGCGCAGATGGACCCGTTCTTCTCGGCCTCGACCCTGTCCATCGTCTGCGACATCCTGGAACCGTCCACCGGCGAGCCTTACGACCGCGACCCGCGCAGCATCGCCAAGAAGGCCGAGACCTACATGAAGTCGGTCGGGATCGGCGACACGACCTATTTCGGCCCGGAGGCCGAATTCTTCGTCTTCGACGACGTGAAGTTCATGTCCGAGCCCTACAATACGGGCTTCAAGCTGGACAATGTCGAGCTGCCGACGAACGGCGACACCGATTACGAAGGCGGCAATCTCGGCCATCGGATCCAGACGAAGGGCGGCTACTTCCCGGTCCCGCCGCTCGATTCCGCGCAGGACATGCGGGGCGAGATGCTGGCCGCCATGCAGGCCATGGGCGTCAAGGTCGAGAAACATCACCACGAGGTGGCGATCGCTCAGCACGAGCTCGGAATGAAATTCGACACGCTCGTGCTGATGGCCGACCAGATGCAGGTCTACAAATACTGCATCCACAACGTGGCGCAGTCCTACGGCAAGACCGCGACCTTCATGCCGAAGCCGGTCTTCGGCGACAACGGCTCGGGCATGCACGTTCACCAGTCGATCTGGAAGGGCGGAAAGCCCGTCTTCGCCGGCGACAAGTACGCCGATCTCAGCCAGGAATGCCTCTGGTATATCGGCGGCATCATCAAGCACGCGAAGGCGCTGAACGCCTTCACCAACCCGTCGACGAACTCCTACAAGCGCCTCGTGCCGGGATACGAGGCGCCGGTCCTCCTCGCCTACTCGGCCCGCAACCGCTCGGCCTCGTGCCGCATCCCGTGGACGCAGTCGCCGAAGGCGAAGCGCGTCGAGGTCCGCTTCCCCGATCCGACGGCGAACCCGTATCTCGCCTTCTCGGCGATGCTGATGGCGGGCCTCGACGGCATCCAGAACAAGATCGATCCCGGCCAGCCGATGGACAAGGACCTCTACGACCTCCCGCCGGACGAGCTGAAGCAGATCCCGACCGTCTGCGGCTCGCTCCGCGAGGCCTTGGCCAGCCTCGACGCCGACCGCGCCTTCCTGAAGGCCGGCGGCGTGTTCACCGACGACTTCATCGACTCGTTCATCGAGCTCAAGATGGCGGAGGTGATGCGCTTCGAGATGACGCCTCACCCTATCGAATTCACGATGTATTATTCCTGCTGAGGCGAGAGGCAGGATTGGACGGGGTGCCGGAGCGGACACGCACCGGCACCTATCGGAAGTTTTAGCCGCAGCCTTCAACCGCGGAACGCTCACGTCACCTTTGCTCGAAACGCGGCGATGGCGTCCTGAAGCCCGCCCGCGATCCGGACCGTCGCGCCGATCGCGGGCACCGCTCGGCCTGTGTCGAGCTGTTGCAACCTCGTGCAGCCTTGGTGCGGGATTTTCGGGCGCGGACCAGCATCAGACTTTCGTAAGACCGCCCTCCTAACGTGCCGGTCCGGACGGAAGGACATCGTGGCCGAGCGCACATCTCCAGCGACGTCGACACGGCCGCCGCGCTGGCCCCTCGTGGTCAGCATCGGCGCGACGCTGAGCATCATGCTGATCGCGCTCGCGATGATCGTGGACCAGCGCCGGCAGGTGGGACGCCACGCGATCGAGAACTCGGAGAACCTCCTCCGGCTGATCGAGCGCGACATCGGCCGGAACTTCGAGATCCTGGACCTGTCGCTCCAGGCCGTCGTGACCGGCATCGGGAAGCCGGAGGTGATGGCGCTCAGCCCGGACCTGAAGCGCCTCGCCCTCTTCGACAATTCGGTCGCGGCGACGGGGCTCGGCGCGATCGTCGCGTTCGACCGGTCCGGCCGCATCTTCGTGGACGCCGCCTCGAACGTCCCCCGAGTCATAGACCCGGTCTCCGATCGCGACTACTTCCAGGCTCAGCAGGATGGCGATCGCGGCCTCTTCATCAGCCGCCCGTACCGGTCCCGGCTGATCGGGAGCGACGTGATCGGCCTGAGCCGCCGCCTGTCCGACCCGGACGGCCGGTTCGCGGGCGTCGCGCTCGCGACGCTCCAGCTCTCGTATTTCACCGACCTCCTGGCCAAGCTCAAGATCGGCTCGGGCGGCATCGTCAGCCTGGTGCGGACGGACGGCGCGGTGCTGGTCCGGTACGCCAACGGCGCCCTGACGCGGGCCGACAATCTCGGCGGGAGCGACGTCTTCCGCCGCGTCGTGGCGGAGCGGACCGGCAGCCTGTCGGCCGTGTCCGCGATCGACGGCGTCGAACGGCTCTACACCTTCACGCAGCTGGGCTCGCTCCCGCTCGTCCTGACGGTCGCCCTCGCCACGTCCGACATCTTCGCCGATTGGTGGATGCGGTCGGTCGTGATCGCCGCCGTGCTGCTGACGATCTGCGGGATCATCATCGGCCTCACGATCATGCTGACGCACCAGCTCCGTAGCCGGGCCAAGGTCGAGAGCAGCCTCGTCGAGGCGAACAGGCAGCTCGAGCTGCTCTCCAGCACGGACGGGCTCACCCAGATCGGCAACCGGCGCCGCTTCGACGACTCGCTGTCCCGCGAGACCCGCCGGGCCGTCCGCACGGGCGAGGCCTTGTCGCTGGTGCTGCTCGACGTCGATTTCTTCAAGAGCTTCAACGACCGCTACGGGCACCAGGAGGGCGACCGCGCCCTGAAGGCGGTGGCGGACGTCCTGGGCCGCTGCGCGTCTCGGGCCGGCGATTCGGCCTATCGGGTCGGCGGAGAAGAGTTCGCCCTCATTCTGCCGAACACGCCGCTGGCGGGCGCCTTGAAGGTGGCCGAGGAGGTCCGGCGTCAGGTCAGGGCGCTCGAGCGCCCCCATGCGGGCAACCTGAACGGCATCGTCACGGTGAGCCTCGGGGCCGCGACCCTCGAGGGCGACGACGCGGCCGGCCTCTACGGCCGGGCGGATGCCGCGCTCTACGACGCGAAGCACGACGGCCGCGACCGGGCGATGCCGCAC
>CALMTJ010000495.1 GCA_937872715.1 uncultured Methylobacteriaceae bacterium | reverse complement strand
GCAGTTTCGGGGGGCTGGCGCGCGTGACCGTCCTCGCGACCCGGGGCGCGGCCGTCTCCAGCCTGCCGGCGGCGGTGGGGGCCGCCTCCGTGCTCTTCGCCCATGCGGGAGGGCGGGCCGCCTCCGTGCTGGTCATGGCACTGGTGCCTTACGCGGGCGACCCGCTGGCCGCCAAGGTCCGGCAGGACGGCCCCGTCCGCCCGGGCGAGGCCGCCTTCGCGATCCTGACCGGCTCCGCCCCGCTCTGTCTTCTGCCTCACGCCCAGGCGGCGGCTGCGCTGGCCGGCGGGAGCCTCTGCGCCGCCCTCGTCGCGTGGCGAGCCTGCCGCGCTCTCGGCGGGCAGACCGGAGACGTGCTCGGCGCCGTCACGGCCGTGTTCGCGGCGGCATCCCTGCTCGGCGCGGCCGCTTTCCGTTGATCCTCACCGTGTGCCCGGCGGCCCATTTTGGGGAGGTTCTGGCGAGTTGCGGTCCCTCGCACGTCGTGACGATGGCGTCGCCGGACCGCGAGGCGCCGCCCGTCGGACCGGGCCTGCCGCGTCTCCACCTGGCCGTCCACGACATCGACCGCGAGCGCCCTCCCCTGGCGGCGCCCGCACGCCCGGACATGGATGCGCTCCTGTGTTCGGCCGGGGCTGGACCGGCGCGTCCCCCCTCCTCCTCTCATGCGAGCTCGGGATCAGCCGCTCCACGGCGTCGGCCTTCGCGCTGGCCTGCCAGGCCATGCCCGACATGGCCGAAGCCGCGCTGGCAGAGGCGCTGAGGCAGGCGGCCCCCTGCGCGACCCCGAATCCGCTCCTCGTCGCGCTCGCCGACGATGCGCTCGGGCGGGCAGGCCGCATGATCGAGGCCGTCCGGGCTATCGGCCGCGGGGCCGATTACCGGCCCTATCGTAGCTTCGACCTCGTGCTTCGGCCGCCTTGCGTGCCTTGTTGGCCCGTGGTTTGACCGGCGCCCTTCCAGCATGTCGGGTCGGGCCCGCGCACCCGACCTTCGGAGACGACGCCGTGAAGCACCCGTTCCGTGACACGGTCGGGACGCGGACGGAGACGGGGCGCTGAGCCGGACGCCGCGCGTCCCGGCCTTGATGGTCCAGGGCACAGGCTCGAATGTCGGCAAGTCGACGCTGGTCGCGGGACTGTGCCGGGCCTTCGTCCGGCGGGGCCTGTCGGTCCGTCCGTTCAAGCCGCAGAACATGTCGAACAACGCCGCCGTGACGGCCGATGGCGGCGAGATCGGGCGGGCTCAGGCCGTGCAGGCCCGGGCCGCCCGTGTCCCGGCGAGCGTCCACATGAACCCGGTCCTCCTCAAGCCCGAAACGGATACGGGCGCGCAGGTGATCGTCCACGGCCGTAGGATCGGAACCCTGCGGGCACGCGATTTCGGCTCCCGGAAAGGCGAGCTCCTGCCGGCGGTGCTGGACAGCTTCGCGCGGGTGGCGGACGGCGCCGACCTCGTCCTGGTGGAGGGCGCCGGCAGCCCCGCCGAGATCAACCTGCGGGCCGGCGACATCGCCAATATGGGCTTCGCCGAGGCGGCGGACGTCCCGGTGGTGCTGGCCGGCGACATCGACCGCGGCGGCGTGATCGCGAGCCTCGTCGGCACGCATGCCGTGCTCGAACCGGCCGAGCGCGCCCGCATCGCGGCCTTCCTCGTGAACAAGTTCCGGGGCGATCCCCGGCTCTTCGACGGCGGCGTGCGGGCGGTCGCCGAGCGCACCGGCTGGCCTTGCCTCGGCGTGGTGCCCTGGTTTCCGGCGGCCGCGTTCCTGCCGGCGGAGGACGCGCTCGACCTCGACCGCGCGGCCGCGGGCAGGGGAAAGCTGCGGATCGCCGTGCCGGTCATCGCCCGCATCGCCAATTTCGACGATCTCGACCCGCTCGGGATGGAGGCGGGGGTGGAGCTCGTCTTCGTGCGACCCGGGGAGGCGCTGCCCGGGAACGCCGATCTCGTGATCCTCCCCGGCTCGAAATCGACGGTCGGCGACCTCGCCTTCCTGCGGGCACAGGGCTGGGACGTCGACCTCCTCGCCCACCGCCGCCGCGGCGGCCGCATCCTCGGCCTTTGCGGCGGTTACCAGATGCTGGGTCGCACGATCGCCGATCCCGACGGGATCGAAGGCCCGGCCGGCACGGTCGCCGGGCTCGGGCTGCTCCAGGTCGACACTGTGCTCGGCGGCGACAAGATTACCGGGCCGGCCGCCGGCATCCACCTCTCCACAGGGGCGGAGATCACAGGGTACGAGATCCATCTCGGACGGACGGACGGTCCGGACCGCGCCCGCCCGGTGTTGCGCCTGGACGACGGACGGGAGGACGGGGCGGCGAGCGCAGACGGACAGGTCGCCGGCTGCTACGTCCATGGCCTGTTCGCGTCCGACGCGTTCCGCCGCGCCTTTCTCGACGGGTTCGGGGCCGCGTCGGGCCTCGCCTACGAGGCACGCGTCGAGGAAGCGCTTGACGCGCTGGCGGACCATGTCGAAGCCCATCTGGACCTCGACCGCATGCTGGCCATCGCGCGAGAGCGGTGACGCCGGCGCGGCGCCGAGGATCGGGGCATCACCCCTGAATGGGTAGTTGACCTCGCCGACACGCCGTGGGCTTCTGAGAACGATACGCCTTCGCGGCGGGTCGGCAGGGAGCTGAGGGGCCATGTCTCACTACGTGATCACCGACAAGGATGTGGACACGAATTGCGACCTCCTGTTCGACCGCCTCTACGATTACTGGAAGGGCAAGGGCTGGCCGTCGGAGAAGGCCGACATGGGCGGCGAGCTGATGGGGCCGAACGCCATCAAGATGTTCGTCGGCTTCGACAGCAAGTTCTTCGAGCCGAAGTTCAAGGAAGGCCAATGCGTGTACCGCAGCCGGGCCATGCTGGGGCGCGAGTTCAACTACTACTTCCAGGGCATCGCCTTCCGGTCCTTCGGCCAGACCACGAACGTCATGCGCAATTTCATGGTGGGCTGGAAGGCCCATTACGTGGTGCCCGATTGGGTGCCCTGGATCGGCAGCGAGGGCGCGATCCACATCGTCAGCGACAACGACTGGGCGATGGCCTGCACCGGCTACGACGAGCATGACGGCCGGTGGCGCGACTACCTCAACCGGATCGTCGATATCTGCGCGAAGTACAACGCCACCGAAAAGGTGCAGCAACGCTACCGGCCGCTGCCGCCCGACTACGAGCACCTCCTCAAGACGCGTATGATCCGCGTCAATGCCGGCATGTCCTATCCCGGCATGGACCGGATCGGAGGCCGCCGCCACTGAGCGCCGTCGTCCTCCGGAGCGAGGGCGTCAGGCCGCCAGCAGCGCCAGCCCGGCATACACCATCCCGTGCAGCACACAGGCCGCGACCATCACCCGCAACGCCCGCGTGATGTCCGCCGGGCCGGCATCCCTGCGGCCTTCCCGGTTCAGGAACGGCGCGTCGACCGGGCCGGCCGCGTAGACGCGAGGACCGCCGAGCGCGATCCCGAGCGCGCCGGCCATCGCGGCCTCGGGCCAGCCGGCATTCGGCGAGCGATGGGTCCCGGCGTCGCGCAGCATGACCCTCCAGGCGCGAGCGGGGGCGCCCCGCCCGGCGAGCCCCGCCAGGGCGAGCAGCGCGCCGGCGAGCCGGGCCGGCAGGTAGTTGAGGACGTCGTCGAGACGCGCCGCGGCCCAGCCGAAATCGCGATGCCGGTCCGAGAGGTGGCCGATCATGGAATCGGCCGTGTTGATCGCCTTGTAGGCGAGGAGGCCCGGCAACCCGCCGAGCGCGTACCAGAAAGCCGGCGCCACCACGCCGTCGGAGAAGTTTTCCGCCGCTGATTCGATCGCCGCCCGGGCGACGCCGCCCTCGTCCAGCCGCTCCGGATCGCGGCCGACGATCATGGACACGGCCCGGCGGGCCTGGGCCAGGCCGCCAGCCGCGAGCCCGTCCGCAACCCGGCGGACATGGTCGTGGAGGCTCCGGGCGGCGAGCAGCACGGAGGCGGTGAGCGCGAGGAGGAGCGGGCCGCCCGGCAGCGCGCGGAGAACGGTCTCCACCAGCCAGCCGGCGGCGAGCGCGCCGGCGAGGTAGGCCGCGACGAAGGCGGACCCGGCGAGCTTCCGGAACGGGCCGGGGGAACCGGGACGGTTGAGGCGACGGTCGGCGCGGGCCACGATCGCGCCGAGCCACGTCACCGGGTGGGGCCAGCGCCGCCATAGGATGTCCGGATCGCCGATGACGGCGTCGAGCAGGAGGGCGCCGAGGAGGACGAGAAACGCGTCGGAGGACAGGATCATGGCGCGCGGGCCGTGATCTCCTCCGCCAGCCGGTCGAGCGCGGGGCCAATCTCCGGGCCGCCGCACACCGTCATCTGCTCCGGCAGGGTGAGGCGCTTCTCCGGCGGATAGAGCGCGGCGAGCGCCGGATGGTGCAGGAGGGCGCTGCCCTGGTCCTCCGCCTCCAGTTCGCTGCGCGACACGAGGAGGAGGTCCGGGCGAAGGCGCACCACCGCCTCGAGCGAGACGAAACCCCCTCCCCGGTTCAGCTCGGAGCCGGCATTGCGCAGCCCCACGACTGCCAGGAGCGAGCCCATGAGCGTGTTCCCGCCGGACACCCAGCCTCGGCGCTGGAGCGGCAGCACGGTGAGCGCATGGCGGGACGCGGCCGCGCGCGCGCGCTCCACGGCCGAATCGATCGCCGCGATGCCGGCCTCGGCCCGGTCGGGGTGGCCCGTGAGCCCGCCGGCCTGCCGGATCTGCGCCCGGACCTGCTCGATGGAGGTCGCGGCGTCGAACTCGACGACCCGCATCCCGTTCGCCCGGAGGATCTGCCGGGTCGCGAGCTTGGTGAAGCGGCCCGCCAGCACGAGGTCCGGCCGAATCACCAGCACCTCCTCCGCCGACCCGGACAGGACCGGATACGGCCTGGACGCGGCCGCCACGGCCGAGCGGGCGGCATCGCGGGCATAGGGGCTGAGCCCGAGGATCTGGTCCGGATCGGCCAGCGCGAGGAGGAGCTGATCCGTGCACAGGTTCAGCGACACGATCCGGGGGCCGGCCGCCTGCGCGGCCGTGCCGAGACCCATCGCCAGGGCAGCCCCGAGGAGCCGGTCGGCCCTCACGACCAGGGCACCAGCACGGGCCGGCCCTCGTTCTCGGCCCGGAAGGCCTCGATGCCGAACACCCGGCTGAGGATGCCGGGCGCGAGCGCGTCCTCCGGCGAGCCGATCGCGGCGAGCCGGCCCTCTGCCAGCACCGCCACGAGATCCGCGAAGCGGGCCGCGAGCCCGAGATCGTGGGTCACCGCGACGACGAGCGCTCCCGCATCGGCGGCCGACCGCAAGGCACGTGAGACGTCGAGCTGATGGCGCGGGTCGAGGGCGGCCGTCGGCTCGTCGGCCAGGATCACCGGAGCCCGCACCGCGAAGACCCGCGCCAGCGCCACCCGCGCCCGCTCGCCGCCGGACAGCTCGGTGACGGGCCGGCCGGCGAGGGTTTCCGTCTCCGTGACCCGCATCGCCTCGTCCACCGCTTCGGCATCCGCCGGACGGAGGCGGGCCGGGTCGGCCGCGCCGTGCGGCATGCGGCCGAGCGCGACGATGTCGCGGGCCGGCAGGGGCCAATGCGCGACGTGGCCCTGCGGCAGGTAGGCGATCCGCCGCGCCCGCTCGGCGCGGGTCAGGCCGGAAAGCGGCGCGCCGTCGAGCGAGATCGTGCCCCGGAAGGGGAGCTCGCCGACCATCGCCCGCAGCGCGGAGGTCTTGCCGGCGCCGTTCGGCCCGACGATCGCCACGAAGGTCCCGGCGGCGAGGTCGAGGTCGACCCCGCTCAGCACGTTACGGGCGCCGAGCCGGATGGAGACGCCGGCCAGCCTGAGGGTCACGCGATGAGCCCGGCCTGAAGCCGGCTCCGCTCGCGGACGATCAGGTAGAGGAAGAACGGCACGCCGATCAAGGCCGTCAGGACGCCCACCTTGATGTCCGAGGAGGACGGGATCAGCCGAACCGCGATATCGGCCGACGTGAGGAGGCAGGCGCCCGCGAGCGCGCTCGGCACGAGCGCCCTCGCGGGGTCATAACCGACGAAGGGCCGGACCAGATGGGGCGAGATAAGTCCGATGAAGCCGATCGTGCCGGCGACCGCGACGGCTCCGCCGATTCCGAGCGCCACGCCCGTGATCACCAGGAGCCGGAGCCGCCCCACATTCACTCCGAGGCTGCCGGCCGCTTCCTCGCCGAGCGTCAAGGCCCGGAACGCGCTCCGCCGCGCGAGCAGCAGCGCCGCGCCGGCCGCCATGAAGGGAAGCGCCATCGCCACGTGCCGCATGGAGCGGTCCTCAAGCGAGCCGAGCAGCCAGAAAGCGATCTCGAGCGCCGCGAAAGGGTTCGGGGCAAGGTTCATGGCGAGCGCCGTCGCGGCGCCGGCGAGGCTCGAGATCGCGAGCCCCGACAGGATCAGGAGGAGCAGGCCCGCGTTGCGGCCGGCCACCGCCACGAGGGCGAAGATCGACAGGAAAGCGCCCGCGACCGCGGCGAACGGCAGCGCGAGGGACAGCGCGTCCGCGATGCCGAGCGACAGGGTCGCGACCGCCCCGAAGGCCGCCGCCTGCGGGGCGCCGAACAGGGACGGCGCCGCGAGCGGGTTCCGCAGGAGGCCCTGCATCGCGGCCCCGCCGAGCCCGAGCATCCCGCCGATCGACACACCGAGGATCGCGCGGGGAAGCCGGATGGACTGGACGATGATCCTGTCCGTCTCCGACCCGCCGCCGCCGAGCGCCCGCACCACCTCCCACGGCGGGAGCCGGACGGGACCGATCCCCAGGGAGACGAGGAAGAGCAGCGCCGCGCCGGTCGCCAGCAGGGCAATCGTGCCGGTCCCTGACGTGCGGGCCGTCATGGGCGGACGGCTACCACGTGACGCTGAACCCGGCATAGACCGCCCGGCCGGTGGTCCCGTAGTTCAGGACCTCCTGGTAGCGGGTATCCGTTAGATTCTCGATCCGACCGAAGACGCGCCACATCTCGTTGATCTTGTAGTCCGAGTAGATGTCGAGACGCCCGTATTGCGGCAGCGGCCCGGTTTCGTTCGCGCCGCTGAACCGGAGCGACACGAATGTGACGCGCGGCTCGATGACCCAGCCCGGCAGTGGCGTGATCGCGACGCCGAAGCGGCCGACATGCTGCGGCCGCCGGGCGAGCGTCAGGTTCGTCGCGAGGTCCTTGGCGTGCAGGTAGGTATAGGCGGCCGTGAGCTTCACGAATTCGGGCAGGAGGACGAAGCCGGCCTCGACCTCGACGCCGGAGGTGTCCGCCTTCGCGGTGTTGAAGTAGTTCGACGTCGCGGCGTTGAAGTTGATCAGGTTCTCGAAGCGGTTGCCGAATACCGTCGCCGACACGCTCCCCCGGCCGTCGAAGAAGGACTGGTCGATCCCGGCGTCCCAGCCGATGCTGCGCTCGGGCAGCAGCGCGGGATTGCCGAAGATCGGCGCGAAGAGCTGGAACAGCGTCGGCGCCTTGCCGCCCGTGCCGCCGCTCGCCCGGAATTTGGTCCCGGTCTCCGGGATCAGGTAGGCGGCCGTCGCCCGCCACGTGTCGAAGGTGACGCGGTCGACCTCGTCGTGACGCCCGCCGAGCGTCAGGATCAGCCTGTCGTAGATCGGGAGCTGGTAGAGCGCAAAGACCGAGCGGGTGTCCTGGCGGGCCTTGAGCGTCCCGGCGCGGGAGCCCGGGACGGGCTGCACAGGCGTCGAATAGGTCGCGGCCTCCTCCGCCTCGCCGCGCCCTCCGAAGGTGAGCACGCCGTACCGGTCGAGCTTCAGGTCGCCCTGGTACTCGACGCCGATGCGGGTGCCCCGAAATTCGCTGAAGGTCTCCGTCGTGTTCACCGGGAGCGTGTTCGTCTTGTAGCTGACGTCGTTGTTGGTGCGGTTCGTCTCGTTGGCGTAGACGCGCAGGCTGTGGCTGACGGGTCCGGTCTCGGCCGTGACCCGTCCGAAGATCTGCGTCAGCTCGCGGGTCGACCGGCTCGGCGTGTCAGGGAAGGCGCGGGCGGGTCCCGTCGCCTGGAGGAGGCGCGGCAGGGTGCTGGAGGCCGCGTCGTAATCGGTCAGCGTCCGGAAGGACAGGATGCCGAACTCGAAGGCGACGCCCTCCCCCGGATCGTAGCCGAGCCGCCCGAAGCCTCCGTAACGGGAGAAGCCGTCGGCCTCGAAGGGCGCGAATTTGCGGAGCGGCGTGATGCGGTAGCCGAAGCGCGAGAAGCCGTCGCCCCGCTGGCCGCCGCCCGCCACCGAATAGGACCAGGGGCCGGACGAGCCGTAGGCGGCGAGGCTCGACGAGAACGTCCCGTAGCTTCCGCCTTCCGTGCGGAACTCGAAGCGCGGCTCGCCGCTGCCCTTGCGGGTGATGATGTTCACCACGCCGCCGATGGCGTCCGAGCCGTAGAGGGCGCTCTGCGGGCCGCGCAGCACCTCGATGCGGTCGATCACCGTCGGCAGGAGGCCGGAGAAGTCGAAATCTCCGCCGGGACCCGCCGGGTCGTTGACCCGCATGCCGTCGATGAGGACGAGCGTCTGACCGGTATTGGCGCCGCGGAGCCGCACGCTCGTCGCAGCGCCCGGGCCGCCCGTCTCGGTGATGTCGAGTCCCGGAACGTTGCGGAGCGCGTCGACGAGGGAGGTCGGGTTGAAGCTCTCGATCTGCTCGCGCGTCACGACCGAGATGGCGCTGCCGGAGCGCTCGATCGGCTCGGGCCGGCGGTCGGCCGTGACCACCACCTCCCCGAGCGGCACCGCGTCGCCGGCGGCCTGGGCTGCGGCACGGCTCGTCAGGGTTGGAAGCAGGCAAAGGGAAACGCACGTCGCAGCCGCGACGCGAAGACCGGTCAGCATGTATCCTCCTCGCGGCCCTCCGCCGCAGGTTCGTGACGCGTCCGGCCGGTCTCCTGGCTCGCGGGTCGCGGCGTTCCTCCGCCTTCCCGGCCGAAGCCAGTGGCATGTGGAGGAACGCTCGCCGCTTACAGTTGCGGGGGCAGCCGCGGCATTGGGCCGGAGCCCGCACCGCATTCCCGTTTCACCTCGGGGGTCGAGGCACCGGACGCGTTCCTAAACAGCACCCGCCGGCGCCGCCGTGCAAGGGAATGCCGCGCACGCGACGACGAACCCGCCCCGCGATGCATTTCGGCAACAAAGGTGGAAGCTTTCCTCCACGACTGGGCGGGGACGTTTGCCCGATCGGACCCAAGCCCGTCCCGGCGAGGAGGCGCAGCCGACGGAGCAAGCCAGAGGTCGCGTCCGGCCCCTGGGTTGCTTCGCTGCGCCCGCAATGACGGAATAGCCGCGCTGCGTTCAGGCCGGAACGTCCACCACCGGGCCGAACGTGTCGGCGAAGGCCCGGCGGAGCGCGAGGTCCGCCTCGTGCAGGCCGACCGGCAGGCCGAGATCGACGAGGCTCGTCACGCCGTGCTCCGACACGCCGCACGGCCCGATGCCGGAGAAATGCGACAGGTCCGGCTCGACGTTGAGGCTGATGCCGTGGAACGTCACCCAGCGCCGCACCCGGATGCCGATCGCCGCGAGCTTGTCCTCGGCGCCCTCGCCCCTCCCGGGCCGCCGGACCCAGACCCCCACCCGGTCCTCGCGCCGCTCGCCGGTGACGTTG
>CALMTJ010000494.1 GCA_937872715.1 uncultured Methylobacteriaceae bacterium | reverse complement strand
GTCCGGGGACGGCTTCTACCTGCCGATCTTCGGTGCCGGCCTCGCCGTCCTCCTTTACCGGACGGTCGTCGCGCTGAGGTTCGGGACCGCGCCGGCGCGGCGCTCGGTCGGCGAGCTCAGGCGGTGGGACCGGCTCTTCCTCGTCGGCGCCACCGCCTTCTCGGGCATGCTCGGCTGCCTGTCGTTCGTCGCCCTGACCCGGTCGGACGAGATACCCTGCCACATCATCACGATCGCGGTCGCGATCGCCTTCGCGTCCGGCTACGTGGCCCGCAACGCAGGACGGCCGCTCTTCGTCATCGGGCAGCTGCTCACCGTCTGCGTGCCGCTCTGCATCGGCCTCGTGGAGGCCGAACAGCCCTATTACGGCGCGATGGCGGTCTTCATCGGCCTGTTCGTCGTGACGAACACCTCCATCACCTTCTCCCTGAACCGGAACCTCGTCGCGCTCGCGGAAGCGCGCACGAAGTCGGAGACGCTGGCGGGATCGCTGCGGCTCCAGAACGTGACGCTGGACTGCGCGCTGAACTCCATGACCCACGGGCTCGTGATGTTCGGCAAGTCGCTCGACCTCGCGGTCGCGAACAACCGCTTCGCCGAGCTCTACCGGCTGGCGCCCTCGGAGGCCGCGCCGGGCGCGCACCTGACGGACCTGCTCGACCGGCTGATCGCGGGCGAGGTCCTGGCGCCCGTGCCCGCCCGCTCGCTCGCCGAGCTGTGCCGGCGCGTGCTCCGGTCGGGGCAGGCCGGGTCGGTCGAGATCCAGACGGTGCGGGGCGAGACCTTCGTGGTCCATGCCGAGGCCACGGCCGAGGACGGCATCCTGATGCTCACGGAGGACGCGACGGAGCGCAAGAGCGCCGCCGCCCGCATCGAGCGGCTCGCGCATACCGACAACCTGACCGAGCTTCCGAACAGGTTCCGCTTCACGCAGATCGTCCGGGCCCTGTTCGAGGCCGGGCCGGACGCCGGAACGAGCGCGCTCCTCTATATCGACCTCGACAACTTCAAATCCATCAACGACACGCTCGGCCACGAGGCCGGCGACCAGCTCCTCGTCCAGGTGGCAGGCCGGCTGCGCGACGGCCTCGGCCCCGAGGAGGTGGTCGCGAGGTTCGGCGGGGACGAGTTCCTCCTCCTGGCCCCGGCCGCGAATGCGGAAGGCGCGATGGAGATCGGCCGCCGCGTGATCGCCGCGATGGCGGCGCCTTTCGCGATCGACGGGAATGCGCTGCACGTCACAACCAGCGTCGGCGTGGCGCTCGTGCCGGAGCACGGCGTGACGCTCGGCGACGTGCTGCGCTCGGCCGACATGGCGCTCTACGCCGCCAAGTCTGCCGGCCGGAACACGGTGGTGCCTTTCGACCCCGCGATGGCGGTCTCGCTCCGGAACCGGCGGGAGCTGGAGCAGGACCTCCGCGAGGCCTGCCGGGCCGGGACGCTGTCCCTCCATTACCAGCCCATCGTGGATCTCGCCTCGCGCCGGAGCACCTCCTTGGAGGCGCTGATGAGGTCGCATCACCCGACGAGGGGGCCTATCCCGCCGGCCGAGTTCATCCCGATCGCGGAGGAGACCGGCCTGATCGCGGATCTCGGCGACTGGGCCATCCGCCGCGCCTGCCAGGACGCATGCGCGTGGCCGGAGAGCGTGTCCGTGGCCGTGAACGTCTCGGCCGTCCAGTTCAGGAATCCCGAGACGCTGATCCAGACGGTGAAGGACGCCCTCCGGCTCTCGGGCCTGCCTCCCAGCCGTCTCGTGCTCGAAGTGACGGAATCGCTCCTCATCGAGGACGAGGATGCCTCGCTGAAGGCCGTCCAGGCCCTGCACCGGATCGGCGTCAGGTTCTCCCTCGACGATTTCGGGATCGGCTATTCCTCGCTCGCCTACCTCGCCAAATACCCGTTCTCCAAGGTCAAGATCGACCGGACCTTCGCCCAGCACGTCACCTCCCACGGGCCCTCGCGCTCCATCATCGAGGTGGTGTGCCAGCTCGCCGACCGGCTCGGGATGAGGGTCGTCGTCGAGGGGATCGAGACGGAGCTGCAGCGGCTCGAAGTGGAAGCGCTCGGAGCCGAACAGGCCCAGGGCTTCCTCTTCGGCCGGCCCCTTCCGCCGGAAAGCCTCTTCGGCGGCGAGCGCCATGCCGCCTGACGAGGCAGGAGAAACGAACGTTAACCACGAGGATTAACCGCGCGCACGGAACCAAATTTACACTTCGGTAACTTATGCCATCACTCGGGGATCGAACGGCGGACCAGTGTGATGCGGATGAAAACTCTCCCGAATTCGACTTGGACCCGGCGGCCGGAGCCCGATCGCGACGTGCTGGAGGCGATCGCCTCCCGGGCCGGAACGCTGCCGCAGATCGCGCTCGACTTCGAGCCGGAGATCGCCACGCTCTGGATCACGCTCCGGCCCGAGCCGAAGCCGGTCTTCACGCTTCCCCTGATCGAGAGCGTCGGGAAGGTGCAGGACGCGATCGGCGCGATCTGGGGTACACGGCCCGATCGGCCGATCCTGTATGTCGCCTACCGGGCCGCCGGCGCGATCTTCTCCCTCGGCGGCGACCTCGACTATTATCTCGACTGCCTCCGGAGCGGGGACCGGGCGGCGCTGCGGGACTACGCCGAGCGGGCGACGCGCGTCATCCGCTCGAACCGGAGCGGCCTGGACGGGGCGGTGATCACGCTGACGAATGTCGGCGGGAAGGCGATCGGCGGCGGGATCGACCCGGCGCGCGCCTGCAACGTGATGATCGCCGAGGAGCACGCGACGTTCTGCTACCCGGAGATCAACTACAACCACTTCCCCATCTCGGCCGTGCCTGTCCTGTCGCGGCACACGGGACCGATCGAGGCCGAGAAGATCCTCCTGTCCGGCGACGAGTATTCGGCGCACGAATTCCACCGGAAGGGGGCGGTGGATGCGGTCGTGCCCTCCGGCGCGGGGGACGACTGGATCAGGCGATACGCGAGCGAGACGAGGAGCTCGCACGGCGCCCGGATCGCGCTGATGTCGGCCTTCAACCGCCAGGCGGGCGACCAGTACGGGCCGCTCACCGCCTGTGCGCAATCCTGGGCCGACCACATCATGTCGCTGACGCCAGGCGAGGTGTCGAAGCTCCAGCGCATCACCGTCGCCCAGGAACGCGTGCTCGGACGCCTGCTCCGGAAGGCCGAGCCGGCCGGGGCATGTTCGATCCTGCCGGTCTGAGGAGGCCGGCAGCGCCGGGCCGGGGCGAGCGGCGCGTCCCGGCCTGGCATCGGCCCTATTCCATCACGGCCGCTTTCACGATGCACACCATGGTGGCCCGGCCGGGCTCGGCGCCCGTGCAACGGATCGTGTGGGGCCGGTCGCAGCGGTAGCGGAGCGTCTCGCCGGCCCGCGCGGCCTGCACGATGCCGCCGATCTCGACGGCGAACTCGCCGTCCAGGACGGACAGGCACTCGACCGAGCCGCGCTGGTGGGCGTCGCTCTCCAGCACCCCTCCCGGCTCGGAGGTGACGTCGTACCATTGCAGCCACTCGACCGTCTTGATCCAGCCGATGATGGCGAGCCGCATGCGGCCGTCGTCCGAGACGAGGATCGGGGTGTCGGGACGCGAGGACCTCTCGATGAAGGGCTCCTCGTCCACCGTCGCCAGGACGCGCTCGATCGAGATGTCGAGCGCCTGGCTCAGCCGCCAGATGGTGGCGAGCGTCGGGTTCGTCTCGTTGCGCTCGATCTGGCTGATGATCGACTTCGCGACGCCCGATTGCTCGGCGAGCTCGGACAAGGACAGCGAATAGGCCTTGCGCAGCCGCTGGATGGTCTTGCCGAGCTGGCCCGACAGGACCTGAGCGCCCGCTTCGAGCTCGCGCGCCCGCTCCCGCCCCTCGACCGCCATCTCTCGACAATCCTGCCTGCGCCCACGCCGGTGCGAGGCGCCCGCCGGACGAAAGCCAGAACCGCTCCAAAGATCAAGGCGGGAATGCCGCCCGGCTCAGCCCCACACGGCGTGGAAATGGTGGACGGGACCCGCCCCGGCCCCGATCGCGAGCCCGTCCGCCGCGACGATCGCGGCCGTGAGATAGCTCTTCGCGGCCTCGACGGCCGGGATCAGCGGCTCGTCCCGCGCCAGGAGCGCGGCGATGGCGGCCGACAGGGTGCAACCTGTCCCGTGGGTGTTGCGGGTCCGGTGACGGGGAGCCCGGATGCGCCGGATCCCGTCTGGTCCGGCCAGGACGTCGACGCTCTCCGGGCCGTCGCCGTGACCGCCCTTCACGAGGACGTGGCGGGGTCCGAGACGGAGGAGGCGCTCCGCCTGGTCGGCCATCTCCTCCTCGCCGACGGCCTGCGGCTCGCCGAGGAGGGCGGCCGCCTCGGGCAGGTTCGGCGTGAGGAGAAGGGCGCGCGGCAGGAGCCGGTCGCGCAGTCGCCCGATCGCGTCCGGCGCGAGCAGGAGGTCGCCGCTCGTCGCCACCATGACGGGGTCGACCACGACCGTCCCGACCCGATGCCGGACGAGCCCGTCCACGACCGCGTCGATCACGTCCGGCCGGGACAGCATGCCGATCTTGGCGGCCCGGACCGAAAGGTCGGACAGCACGGATTCGAGCTGGAGCGACACGAAGGCGGCCGGGACGTCGTGGATGCCCTGGACGCCGAGCGTGTTCTGGGCCGTCAGCGCGGTCAGGACGGAGGCTCCGTAGGCGCCGAGCGCCGAGAAGGTCTTCAGGTCCGCCTGGATGCCGGCCCCGCCGGACGGGTCGGAGCCCGCGATCGTGAGCGCGACCGCCGTCACGTCGTCCTGCCGCCGCCCGCGGCGGCTCCCTTCTCGCGCCGGAGCCCGAGCCGTCCCTCGCGCCAGATGACGAAGATGCCGGCACCCGCGACGACGGCCCCGCCGACCATGATCGAGCCGGACGGGAGCTGGCCGAAGGCGAACCACCCGATGAGCACGGCCCAGATCATGGTCGTGTAGTCGAAGGGCGCGATGAGGGAGGCGTCCGCGTGCCTGTAGCTCATCGTCAGCAGGATCTGGCCGATGCCTCCCAGGATGCCGATCAGGACGAGAACCGCGAACTCGGCGACGCTCGGCAGCTTCCAGCCGAGCACGGCCGTCGCGGCGCCGAGCGCCGTCGTGAGGAGGGTGAAGTAGAGCACGATCGCGCCGGTCGTCTCGCGCTCGGTGAGCCTTCGGGTCTGGATCGTGGCCCCGGCGGCGCAGCTGGCGCCGACGAGGCCGAAGCCCGCGCCGATCGTCGCCCGCATCTCGCCCGACCCGAGGGCTCCCTCCCGCAGATGCGGCGCCAGCATGATCATCACGCCCAGGAACCCCACGCCCACGGCCGACCAGCGATATGCCCGTACGGTCTCGCCCAGCAGGAAGGCGGCCAGCACCACCGTGAAGAGCGGCGACTCGTAGCCGATCGCTACCGAATCGGAGAGCGGCAGGAACGCCAGGGAGACGAACCCGCAGAACATCCCCCCGCTGCCGATGATCCCCCGCAGCACGTGGCCGGAGACGTCGTCCGTGCGCACGGATTGAAGGAAGGCACCCTGGAGGAGGAGCCACAACGCGAGCGGCACGAGCGCGAAGGCGGAGCGGAAGAACACGATCTCGCCGGTCGGGAACTCGGCGCCTACCCATTTGATGCCGGAGGACATGAGCGTGAAGGAGAACGCCGAGCCGACCTTGAGCCCGATCCCGGTGAGCGGGTTCGCCCGGAACGGGATCGGGGCGATCGGATCGGTGGCCAGGAGGGCGGCATCGGCCGGCCGCCGCCTTCCCGGGCCACCCAACCCTCCCTCCGGCCGGACGTCCATCTCAGGTGAACAGCCTGAGCTTGTCCGGGAAGTCGAGCGCGTCGAAGACGGACAGGGCCGTCGGGGCCGCCTCCGGGCTCTCGGCCGGCAGCGGCTCGTTTCCCGGCCTCGGCTCGCCTGGCCCACCCGGTTCGGGTGAGGCG
>CALMTJ010000493.1 GCA_937872715.1 uncultured Methylobacteriaceae bacterium | reverse complement strand
TTCATGAACAAGTGCAATGCGTTATCGGACGTACGTCGCGCGATCTCCGAGGAGGACATGCCGATCGTGTCGCCCAGCAGGGCAGCCGTATGGCTGACGAAAGCCGGCTCGTTGACCTTTCCCCGGTATGGGACCGGCGCGAGGAAGGGAGCGTCCGTTTCCACGAGGAGCCTCTCCGGCGGGACGATCTCCCGGGCTATGCGGCGCAGCTCGTCCGACGCCCGGAAGGTGAGGATGCCCGAGAAGGAGACGTAGAAGCCGAGCTCGACGCCCACCTCCGCGAGCCTCGCCCCGGACGAGAAGCAATGGAGAACGGCGTCGAACCGCCCTCGCCCGTTCTCCTCCCGGAGGATGCGTATCATGTCGTCGTCGGCGCTCCGGGCGTGGATGACGAGCGGCAGCCCGGTCGAACGGGCGGCCGCGATATGGGTGCGGAAGACCCGCTCCTGCACGTCGCGGGGGCTCCGGTCGTAGTGGAAATCGAGCCCCGCCTCGCCGATGCCGACGCAGCGCGGATGCGCGGACAGCTCCGCGATGGCCTCCGCCGGGACGTCCGGTTCCTCGGCCGCGTTATGCGGGTGGGTGCCGATCGTGAACCAGATCTCGGGATGCGCCTCCGCGAGCGCCCGGTAGGTCGCGACCTCCCGGATGCGGGTCGAGATCGTGATCATCCGGCCGACACCCGCTGCCTGCGCGCGGGCGATGGTCTCCGGCACCTGCCCGGCGAAGTCCGGGAAGTCGAGATGGCAATGGGAGTCGATCAGCACGCGCCGGGCTCACGCGGCGGGTTCGACGTGACGGGGGAAGATGGGCGCGGGCGGCGGCAGCGCCAGCCCGGCCGCCAGGCGCTCCGCCCCCTTGCCGATATCGGAGAACATGCGGCGCTCGGCATCGACGGCCAGGAGGTCGAGGAGGGTCGCGGCAGCCGTAGGGATGAAGGGCTGCGCCGTGACCGCGACTGCGCGCAGCACCTCGGCCGTGACGTAGAGCACCGTGCCCATGCGGACAGGATCCTGCTTTCGCAGGATCCAAGGTTCCTGTGACGCGAAGTAGCGGTTCGCCTCGGCCACGACGGCCCAGATTTCGGCCAGTACCGCATGGAGCGCGAGGCCGTCCATCGCCGACCGGGTCCGTTCCGCCAGCCCATCGGCGAGCGCCATCAGCGTCAGGTCGGCCTCCGCCAGGGCGCCGGGCTCCGGCACCCTCCCCCCGCAATTGCGGGCGATCATCGTCAGCGAGCGCTGCGCCAGGTTGCCGAAATCGTTCGCGAGGTCGGCGTTGATGCGGCTCACGATCGCGTCATGCGAGTAGTTGCCGTCCTGGCCGAAGGGTACCTCGCGGAGGAGGAAATAGCGGAGCGGATCGACGCCGTAGGCGGCCGCGAGCGAGGCGGGATCGATCACGTTGCCGACCGACTTCGACATCTTCTCCCCGCGGTTGAACAGGAAGCCGTGACCGAAGATGCGCTTCGGCACGGGCAGGCCGGCCGACATCAGGAACGCCGGCCAATAGACCGCGTGGAAACGGACGATGTCCTTGCCGATGACGTGCACGTCCGCCGGCCAATAGCGCCAGAGCGAGGAGGCCTCGTCGGGGAAGCCCGTGCCCGTCAGGTAGTTCGTGAGCGCGTCGACCCACACGTACATGACGTGCTTCGGGTCGCCCGGGACGGGAATGCCCCAGTCGAATGTGGTCCGGCTGACGGAGAGATCCTGGAGGCCGCCCGAGACGAAGCTCGCGACCTCGTTCAACCGGGTCTGCGGGCCGACGAAATCGGGCCGGTCGCGGTAGAGCGCGAGCAGGCGGTCGCCGTAGGCGGACAGGCGGAAGAAGTAGCTATCCTCCTTCACCCACTCGACCGGCGTGCCGGAGGGCGCGAGGCGGATCCCGTTCGCGGCCGTGGAGAGCTCCGCTTCGTCGTAATAGGCCTCGTCGCGGATCGAGTACCAGCCGGAATAGGTCGACAGGTAGATGTCGCCGGAATCCACCATGCGCCGCCAGATCTCCTCGCTCGCCCGGCGGTGATCGGCATCGGTCGTGCGGATGAAGCGGTCGTACGAGCAGCCGAGGAGGTCCGCCATCGCCCGGAACTTCGGCGCCATCTCGTCGACGAAGGCACGCGGGTCCGTGTCGGTGCGGGCGGCCGTCTGCTGAATCTTCAGCCCATGCTCGTCCGTGCCGGTCATGAAGAACACGTCATATCCGTCGAGACGCTTGAAGCGGGCGATCGCGGCGGCGGCCACGACCTCGTAGGCGTGGCCGATATGCGGCGGGCCGTTCGGATACGAGATGGCTGTCGTGATGTAATACGGCTCGCCGGCCATGCCGAACCCTGGAGATCAACCGAGCCGAACGGCGTCGGCGAGGTCTCCGAACATCGATACGACGAAAGGGCGCCGGTCGAGGTTGAAGGTCTCGACCGACCTCGCGGCGTCCTCCAGTTTCTCACACAGCTCCGCGAGTGGTGCAAGACGGGCCGCCGGCGAGGCGGCGCGTGAGCGGATCCGGCGGCCGGCCCAGCCCAGGACGGTCTCCAAAGCGAGACCGAAATCCTCCTCGCCCCTCCTGTCGGCGAGCCGGTCGGCGAGCGCCAGGACGCGGAGGGGCGGCGCGTCGGGAAGGAGTTCGAGGAGGTTCGTCAGGTCGTCGAGCAGGGCGAGCCGCTTCGGGTCGAGCAACGTCAGCGCCCGGCGCACCGAGCCTTCCGAGCGCTCGGCCGCGCGCCGGGCCGCCTCCCCGTCCGGCCCGACGAATTCCGGCCCCAGCGTGTCGAGGACGGAGAACACCTCCGCGGGGTCGAGGAGGCCGAGCGGCAGCCGCCGGCAGCGCGACCGCACGGTCGCCAGCACGCGCTGCGGGGCATGGGACACGATCAGCACCGTGGCGCGCGTCGGCGGCTCCTCGACGGCCTTCAGGAGCGCGTTGGCGGCCTGCACAGTCAGAGCCTCGATCGGATCGATGATGCAGACCCGATGGCCGCCATCCGCCGCCGTGCTGCCGAGGAAGGACAGGGCGCGCCGCGCCGTCCTCACGGAGACGGAGCGCGCCGGCGGCTTGTCGACATCGGCCGAGGCCGTCTCGAGATCGAGCACGAGGAGGTTCGGGTG
>CALMTJ010000492.1 GCA_937872715.1 uncultured Methylobacteriaceae bacterium | reverse complement strand
GCCGCGAGCGTCGCGTAGGCGACCGGCAGGAGCCCCCGCCCGATCCCGGCCGCCACGATCGCCTCCTCGATCCCCGATCCGCCGAGCCCGCCCGCCGTCTCGGGCGCCGCGATCCCGACCCAGCCGAGCGCCGCGATTTCCCGCCAGAACCCCCGCAGGTCAGCGGGACCGCTCGGCGCTCCGCCACCGACCTGGGCGCGCGCGACGCGCTCGACGCTCTCGGCCAGGAGCGCGTCGTCGCCGTCCCTCTCGGCCTCGGGCGCCCCGCCCAGGGTCGCGCGGGCGATGAGGTCGCGCTGGATCTCGTTCGAGCCGCCATAGATCGTGGCGGCGCGTCCGTGGAGCAGGGCCGGGATCACGCCCCATCGCAGGCTGGCCTCGGCATCGCCGCCCCGCGCGGCATCGCTCGGCAGGATGGCCGCCTCCGGACCGAGCATGCGGGCGAGAAGCGCGTCCCCACGTTGGAGAAGGTCGGTGCCGACCACTTTCAGGATGGAAGGATCGGCCGGGCGCTGCGTGCCGGCCTGGGCGCGGCCGAGCACGGCGAGCTCGGCCGCCTCGAGCGACAGGAGGTCGACCTCGAAGGCCGCGACGTCCCGCCGGGCTCCGGAATCCTCGATCGGTATCCGGCCGCGCGCGTTCGGCCGCCCGCCGAGCCGGCGCAGCCCGTCGAGCCGCCGCCGCAGCCGCGGCACGTTCGCCACCCCGATCCGCTCGTGGCCGAGCAGGAACTTGGCGTAGGTCCAGCCTTGTCCCGCCTCGCCGACGAGGTTCTCGCGCGGCACGCGCACGTCGTCGAGGAACACCTCGTTCAGGTGATGGTGCCCGTCGAGCGTGATGATGGGCCGGACGGTGACACCGGGCGAGCGGATGTCGAAGACGAGCTTGGAGATGCCGGCCTGCGGCTTCGCGGCCTCGTCCGTCCGCGCGAGGCAGAAGATCATGTCGGCGAACTGGGCGAGGCTCGTCCAGATCTTCTGGCCCGAGACGATCCAATGGTCGCCGTCCAGCACCGCCCTGGTCCGGAGGGAGGCGAGATCGGAACCGGCATTCGGCTCGGAGAAGCCCTGGCACCACCAGGTCTCGCCGGTGAGGATGCCGGGGAGAAAGCGCCGGCGCAGCTCGTCCGACCCGAAGGTGTAGAGGACCGGCCCGATCATCTGGAGACCGAAGGGCGGAAGGTCCGGAGCCAGCGCCTCCGCCAGGCTGCGCTTGAACAGGTACTGGCGGGAGAGCGTCCACCCCGTGCCGCCATGCTCGCGCGGCCAGGCGGGGGCGGCCCATCCCCGATCGTGGAGCCGGCGCTGCCATCCGGCCATCTCCGGCCGGGTGAGCCGCATCTCGCCGCCCACCTTGCGGCGGACCGCGTCGTCGAGATTCGCGTCCGCGAAGACCCGGACCTCATCCGCGAAGGCGAGGTCCTCGGCGGAGAACGTGCCGGTCACCGCGCCGCTCCCACGAGGCAGCGGCCGTTGGTCAGCACGGTCGCGTCCCGGGCCGGCACGCGCGCCCTGAACGACACGACGTCCCCGTCCCGCCAGAGGTCCGTCAGGACTTCGTCGCCGGGATAGACGGGGGCGGAGAAGCGCGCGTCGAAGCTCCCCACCGCCGCGGCGTCGTAGTCGAGCGCGCCGGCGAGGACGGCCCGGCAGGCGATGCCGTAGGTCGCGAGCCCGTGGAGGATCGGCCTGTCGAACCCGGCGCGGCCGGCCACCTTCGGGTCGGCATGGAGGGGGTTTCGATCCGCGTTCAGGCGATACAGGAGGGCGGCGTCGGGCCGGGTCGCGAGCGCGACCGTCCGGTCGGGCCGGCGCTCGGGCAGCGGGTGCGGCTCCGGGCCGGCCCCGTCCGGCCCGCCATAGCCGCCGTCGCCGCGCGCCAGGATCGTCATGGTGAAGGTGAAGA
>CALMTJ010000491.1:14726-15079 GCA_937872715.1 uncultured Methylobacteriaceae bacterium | reverse complement strand
GTGGAGCACGTCGACGACGTCCCGGCTCCCGGCCATGGCGCCCCGGGTGGCGAAGGCGGCGGCGAGGCCGGAGGCGGAGAGGACGATCGCCACGAGGGCGGCCGAGGTTCCGACCAGCGCGTCCCCGGCCCCGGACAAGCGGGACATCCAGGCCGCGTGGTCGTCGAGGGCCGCACCCGGGATCTCGGCCAGCCGTCGTCGGAGGCCCGCGAGGTCCGGCCGGGCGCCGGTGGCGTCATCGGCGTGGAGGCGATGAGCCAGGCCGCGCCGGATGGCCTGACGCTGAGCCTGACCGGCGCCGGCACCATCACCGCCGGGCCGCATCTGCGCCGGCTGCCCTATGACGCGCTGGG
>CALMTJ010000491.1:13187-14716 GCA_937872715.1 uncultured Methylobacteriaceae bacterium | reverse complement strand
AACCCCGGACGGGGCCGCCGGCCGGGCGCTGGGCGCGGGGATCGCCATCCTGACTTTCCTCGCCTCGCTCGCCGCGATGGGGGCGGGCACCGTCGCCTCCCGGCTGACGGCGGACGTCCATTCCGCCGCCCGGGAGGCGACGGCGCCCGCCCCCATCGCGGCGAGCGAGGCGAGGAAAGTCAGGATGGCGATCACCGCGACCAGCGCCCGGCCGGCGGCCCCGTCCGGGGTAAAGAGCGTCCTCCGGGGGGCGAACGGCCCCGTTCGCGGCAGCCGCACGGAGCCTCAACCCTCGTGGAGGACGCCGTCCGACAGGACGAGGCGGCGGGCCTCGACCTTCTCGGTGAGGGCGAGGTCGTGCGTCGCGATCAGGATGGAGGTGCCGAGGCGGTTGAGCTCGAGGAAGAGGTGGAGCAGCCGCCGGGCGAGGGCCGGGTCGACGTTGCCGGTGGGCTCGTCGGCGAGGATCAGCTCCGGCCGGGCGATCAACGAGCGGGCGATCGCCGCGCGCTGCTTCTCCCCGCCCGACAGCGAAGGCGGCCGGGCCGCCGCACGCGGACCGAGCCCGACCCAGTCCAGCAGCTCCGTCACCTCCGACCGGTAGCCCGCCTCGTCCCGGCCCTGCACGCGCAGCGGGAGCGCCACGTTCTCGTAGACGGAGAGGTGGTCGAGCAGGCGGAAGTCCTGGAACACGACGCCCATGCGGCGGCGGATGCCGGTCAGCCCGTCGCGGGAGAGGCGGGAGACCTCCTGCCCGAACAGCCGGACCGTTCCCTCCGTAGGCCGGAGCGCGAGGAGGATGAGCCGGAGAAGCGTCGTCTTGCCCGAGCCCGACGGGCCGATGAGGATGCGCAGCGAGCGGACCGGCATGTCGAAGGACACGTCGTGCAGGATCGCCGGGCCGCCCGGGTAGCGCAGCCCGACCTGGCGGAACTCGGCGACGGTCTGCGTCACCCGGCCTCCCTCCGTCACGTTTCGTTAACCAGCCGGCGTGGACGCTCGCCCGACCCCCGAGCCGGACCCCGCCACGATTCGCCATGCTGATCGTCTGCCCGTCATGCGCAAGCGAATACGACGTCGACCCGGCCCGGATCGGGCCGGCGGGACGCGAGGTGCGCTGTGCGGGATGCCGGACGACGTGGCATGTCGGCCCGCTCGCGGCCTCTCCGCCGCCACCGCCGGAAACCGGGCTGCTCGCCCGCTACGAGCCGGACGAGCGTCCCCCTCCCCCGGCCGCCATGGAGGCGAGCGTAGCGCCCGCCGCACGGCGCGGCCGCCCTGCGGCCCGGCGTCGCAAGCCTCCGCCCACACGGCCGCCGATCCTCAACCGGCAGCGGGCCTCGGCGGGGCTTCTCGCCATCCTCCTTCTCGCCGCTCCGTGTGCGGTCGCGTTCCGCGTGCCGGTCGTCCGGGCGCTGCCGGGCAGCGAGGCCGTCTTCGCGCTCCTCGGCCTGCCGGTGAACCTCGTCGGCCTCCGGATCGGCGAGGTCTCGTCCGGGCTCGTGGAGGAGAAGGCGGGCCGCCTGCTC
>CALMTJ010000491.1:0-13177 GCA_937872715.1 uncultured Methylobacteriaceae bacterium | reverse complement strand
CCCGTCGCCGTCCCGCGGCTCGCCTTCGCGGTGGAGGGCGAGCGCGGCGAGACGCTCCTCAGTTGGAGCGCGGCCCCTCCGCTCGCCGAGATCGGCCCGGGCGAGGCGGCGCGGTTCAGCGCCCGGCTCCCCTCGCCGCCGCCCGCCGGACGGCGCGTCCTCGTCTCGTTCGGGACGGACGGACGCCGCGACTCCGTTGCGCTGCGCTGAGCGGCGGGCCAGTCTCCCGCGATGAGCGATCCCCTCCGCGTCCGGATCCTGTTCGACGAAGCCGCCATCGCCCGACGCAACGAGGAGATGGCGCAGGCGATCGTCCGGACGACGGCCCCCGATCTCCTCGTGGTGGCCGTGCTGAAGGGCAGCTTCATGTTCGCGGCCGACCTGATCCGGTCGCTGCACCGGGCCGGGCAGGCGCCGCAGGTCGAGTTCGTGCACCTGTCGAGCTATCGGGCCGGCACCGTCTCGTCCGGGAACGTCGCCATCCTGCGGGACGTCGAGAGCTCGGTGGAGGGGCGCGACGTGCTGCTCGTCGACGACATCCTCGAATCCGGCCGCACGCTCGTCTTCGCCAAGGACCTCCTCATGGCGCGCGGCGCCCGGCGGGTCTTCGTCGCCGTGCTGCTCGAGAAGGCCGGGAAGCGCGCCGTGGAAGTCCAGCCCGATTTCGTCGGCTTCCAATGCCCGGACGTGTTCGTGGTCGGGTACGGCATGGACGTCGCGCATAACTACCGTCAGCTCCCGTTCGTCGGCGTCGTCGACCATGGCGACAAGGAGCCGGACCTCTTCGGCGGAACGTGAGTCGCACGATGGCGAGAATCCTCCTGGTCGACGACGAGGAGCCGGTGCGCGGCTTCCTGAAGCGCGGGCTCGAGCTCGACGGCCATCAGGTCGGCACCGCGGTGGACGGCTCGGACGCGCTCGAGCGGCTGACGGAGGCCGGCGGCGCCTTCGACCTCGTGCTCACCGACATCCGCATGCCCGTCATGGACGGAATCGCGCTGGCGCTCGCCGCCAAGCGCGACTTCCCGGACCTGCCGATCCTCCTGATGACCGGCTTCGCCGACCAGCGCGAGCGGGCGAAGAACCTCGACGCGATCGTCGTCGACGTGCTGACGAAGCCGTTCTCGCTCGCGGAAGCGCGCGCCGCGGTGAAGCGCGTGCTGGAGACCCGCAGCCCCGTCACCGGTTGAGCCACCAGATGCCGGCATTCAGGTAGGTCGCGAAGAGCACCCAGGCGAGGTAGGGAACGAGGCAGGCGCCCGCGAGCCGGTCGATGCGCGCGGCGGCTGCGGTCGCGAACATGATGGCCATGTCGAGCAGGAGGATGTTCACGAGGCCGGCCGCGGGACTGTGGGCGGCGAAGAACGACCATGACCACAGCCCGTTCAGCGCGAGCTGGACGAAGAAAAGAACGACCGCCTTCCGTCGCGCCCCGCTCTCCGCGGCCGAGAGCAGGCGGAAGATCGACACCGCCATCAGCCCGTAAAGAACCGTCCAGGCAGGCCCGAACGCGCCGTTCGGCGGCGTCCATGGCGGCTTGGCGAGGCCGGAATACCAGGCCGGGATGTTCGGCAGGGTGGCGAGCGAGCCCAGCGCTCCCGCGAGCGCCACCGGCCCGGTCGCGAGGAGAAGGCGGGCCGGACGCGGGAGGAACCCGTCCCGGCGGACGGCGATGTTCATGCGGGGCGGCGTCGGTTAGCGAGAGCGTCTGAACCTGAGCGCCGGACGGAGGTTCCCTTGGCCGAGACACCCTGGTCCCCGCGCAGCCTCGCCGTCCAGGCGATGGGCCGGATCGATCCCCTGACCCGCGCGGTCGTCCCGCCGGTTCATCTCGCCACGACCTTCATCCGCGATCCGGACAATTCGTACTCGTCCGGCTACGTCTACGGCCGGCCGGACAACGCGACCGTCAGGGACACGGAAGCGGTGATCGCCATGCTGGAAGACGCGGGCGCGGGCGCCCTGCTCTTCTCGTCCGGGATGGCGGCCGCGACGGCCTGCTTCATGTCCCTCGATCCCGGAGATCACGTCGTGGCCTCGGCCGTGATGTACTGGGCGCTCCGCAGATGGCTCCTCACGGAGGCGACCCGGTGGGGGCTCGTCGTCGATTTCGTCGAGACGGACGATCTCGCGCAGGTGGAAGCCGCGACGCGCCCGGGCACGACGAAGCTCGTCTGGATCGAGACGCCGTCCAACCCGCTCTGGACGGTCACGGACATCGCCGGGGCGGCCGCGATCGCGCATCGGGCGGGCGCGATCCTCGCCGTCGATTCGACCTGCGCGTCGCCCTTCCACACCCGCCCGCTCGCGCTCGGGGCGGACATCGTCATGCATGCCGCGACCAAGATCCTGAACGGCCATTCGGACGCGGTCGCCGGAGCGCTCGCCTCCGGCCGGGAGAGCGAGTTCTGGGATCGCGTGCGGCGGTTCCGCGCGGGCAACGGAGCGATCATCGGGCCGTTCGAGGCCTACCTGCTGAACCGCGGGTTGAAGACGTTCCACGTCCGGGCCGAGACGCAGGCCCGCACCGCCGCCGCTCTCGCCGAACGGCTGGCGGCCCACCCGCTCGTCGCCCGGGTGCTCTATCCCGGCCTCCCGCAGCATCCGGGCCACGACGTCGCGGCGCGGCAGATGGCGAACGGGTTCGGCTACATGCTGTCCGTCCAGGTGAATGGCGGCGAGGCGGGCGCCGTCGCGACGGCCGCCGCCGTCCGGCTGTGGAAGCGGGCGACCTCGCTCGGCGGCGTGGAAAGCCTGATCGAGCACCGCGCGTCGATCGAGGGTCCGGGAACGCCCTGCCCGGCCGATCTCCTCCGGCTCTCCGCCGGTCTCGAGGATCCGGACGATCTCTTCCGCGACCTGGACGAGGCGATGCGCCACGCGGCCGCCTGACCTCAGGTCCGGACGCGGGCGAGCAGCAGCATTGTGCCTCCGGCGACCAGGCTCCAGAACGCGCCTCCGATGCCGAAGGCCGAGATGCCGGACGCCGCCGTCACGAAGGTGACGAGGGCCGGGAGCCGCTCGTCCTCGCGCCCGAGCGCCTGCCCCAGCGCCCCGCCGAGGCTCGTGAGGAGGGCGAGTCCTGCCACGGCCTGGATCAGGAGCGGCGGCGATGCGGCCACGAAGGCCGCCGCCACCGTCGCGAACAGCCCGAGCACGATGTAGCCGAACCCGCCGGTCACGGAGGCGATCCAGCGCCGGGCGGGATCGGGATGCGCCTCCGGTCCGGCCGCGAGCGCCGCCGTGATCGCCGCGAGATTCAGGAGGTGGGCGCCGAACGGCGCCGCGGCCGCGCTCGCGAGACCCGTCGCCGTGAAGATGGGGCCGATCGGCGGCCGGTAGCCGTTCGCGTTGAGCACCGCCAGCCCAGGCACGTTCTGTGACGCCATGGTGACGATGAAGAGAGGCACCGCGATGCCGATGAAGGCGCCGGGCGTGAAGACGGGCGCGACGAGCACCGGATGCGGGAGGAGGTCGGCCAGGACGCCGTCCGGCACGGGGGTGGCGAAGACGACAAGGATCGCGGTCGCCACCACCGCGACCAGGACCGCGTAGGGCCGGGCGAAGCGCCAGGTCACCGCCCAGAGCGCGATCACCGGGAGGGCCAGGGCCGGCATGGCGGCGGCCGCCCTGACGGGCGCGAGGCAGAGGTCGAGCAGGATGCCGGCCAGCATGGCGTTGGCGAGGGACGGCGGAATGGACGCGACCGCCCGTCCGAAGGGGCGCCAGAGCCCGGCCGCGATCACGAGGCCGGACGCGGCCAGGAAGGCTCCGGTCGCGGCCGGGGACCCGCCGGCCGGAACTCCTGCCGCCACGAGCAGGGCCGCGCCGGGCGTCGCCCAGGCGATGCTCACCGGCATCCGCCAGGCGCGGCCGAGGGCGATCGCGACGGCGCCCGTCGCGACGAGGAGGGCGAGCAGGCCGGACGCCGCCTCGGCCCGGCTCGCGCCGACCCCGATGAACCCCTGGAGGACGACCGCGAAGGTGGACGAGAAGCCGACGGTCGCGACGAGGAGGCCGGCCGCCACCGGCTGGAGCAGCGACCCCTCGCGAGAGGAGGCGACGGCGGGATCCGGTATCGTCAAACGCGTCGCCCGCTTCGTCCGAAGGTGGGCCATGAGGGATCGCGGCGGCCCGCGCCGTCCTTCTTGGGCCGGCCGCGGCCCGGGGGCAACCGCCTGCCGAGCATCAGCGTCGCGCGTCATCTCGTCCTTGCGAGGAGGCGCAGCCGACGAAGCAATCCAGGGCCGACGCGCCGGCACTGGATTGCTTCGCTCCGCTCCCAATGGCGGAGCCAAGAAGGGCCGACCCTGACTGCCCCCGCGAATCCGCCGGCCTACAGGCTTCCGCCGGCCAGCCTGACCCCGCCGAGCACGATCGCGAGCGCGGCCGCGAGGCAGAGGCTCGCGCGGAGCGCGAGATGGCGGCCGGGCCGCATCTCCGGCTGGTCGGCGAAGGGTTCGACCGGCTTGTCGCCCGTGATCATGGCCCTGACGACCGGGTCCTTCTTCACGAATTGGTAGAAGAGGTTCACGGCGACATGCACGGCCACGAAGGCCAGGATCAGCCCGAAGGCCCCGTGGTGCCACCGGGAGAAGCGGCTCTGCAGGGGCGTCGGATCGCCGAAATCGAGGTTGGAGAACGGCCCGCCATAGATGCCGTTATCGTCCACCGTGAAGAGCCCGGTCACGGCCTGCGCGCCGACGAGGCAGAGGAGGGCGATGATCATCCAGCCGCCGAGCGGGTTATGGCCGAGATAGGGCCGCGCCCGGCCTCGAATCAGCCCGAATCCGTAGCTCGCGGCATCCCACGGCCACGTCACCCAGGCCGAGAACCTCGCGGTCGAGGAGCCGAACATTCCCCAGAGCAGCCGGAAGGCGAGCAGAACGAGGACGGCGTAGCCGTTGACGATGTGCACGCGGATCCAGGGATCGCCGCCCTGCTGCGTCAGCCATGCCGTGAAGACGAGCAGCACGAGCAGCCACTTGAACAGGCGGGTCGGCAGGTCCCACGCGCGCACCCGCCCGCGATCGCGCAGCGGCAGCCCGTCCGCGAATCCGGCGCTCACCGTCGATCCGCGTTAGGTCTTGACGCGGAAGGCCTGGTGGCAGCCGGCGCAGGCCCTGGAGACGTTGCCGAAGGACGCCCGGAAGCTCTCGAGGTCCTTCGTCTGGTCGGAGGCCTGGCGGATGTCCTTGGCCCAATTGTCGAAGCGGGCGCGGAACTCCGCCTGGTTCTCCCAGATGGCCGGCGCCGCCGTGGTGTCGCCGCCCGTCTTCGAGTTCTCGGGGAAGTGGTTGTGGAAGTCGTCGGCCGCGGTCGCGTAGGTCTTCAGCACCTCCTGCGCCTTCCCGAGGTCGAAGGGGATGTCGCCCTTCGCCATCTGGGTGCCGGTGCGGGTCGCGGCGCCCACGCCCTTCATGATGTTGCGGCGGGTCGCGATCTGGTCGGACTGGGCGGCCACGACGCCGCCTAGCGCCAGGAGCGTGAACGCGGCAAGGAGAGAGCGTCTCATGGGGTGGTCCTCGCGGGAACGTGGATCAGGCTAGCACCGACCGTGACGAAAAGTCCTCCGGATCGTTCCAGTTCCGATCAGGCCACCCGCCTCCCGGGCTCGGCCGCGGCGATCACCGCCATGACGCGGTCCGGCGTCGCCGGCATGTCGAGCTCGCGGATGCCGTAGGCGCCATGCAGCGCGTCGACCACGGCGTTCATCACCGCCGGGCACGAGCCGATGGCGCCCGCCTCGCCGGCCCCCTTCATCCCGAGCGCGTTAGTGGTGCAAGGCACGTTCCGGGTCTCGAAGCGGATCTCCGGGATGTCGTCCGCGCGCGGCAGCCGGTAATCCATGAAGGACGCCGTCACGAGCTGCCCGTCGACGTCGTAGACCGTGCGCTCATGCAGCGCCTGGCCCACGCCCTGCACGATGCCGCCATGGACCTGCCCGGCCAGCAGCTTCGGGTTCAGCGTGACGCCGAAATCGTCCGTCACGACGTAGGAGACGACGTCGACGCCGCCGGTATCGGGGTCGATCTCGACCTCGACCACGTGGGTGCCGTTCGGGAAGGTGGCGGCGGGCGGCGTCCAGTCGCCGTCCGACCGGAGGTCCTCCGGCGTCACGTCCGCGGCGTCCGCCAGCGCCGAAAGGTCGATCGCCCGGTCCGTCCCGACCACCCGCACCTGCCCGTCGGCGAGTTCGAGATCGGCCGGCCCGGCTTCGAGCCGGTCTCCCGCGAGCCGCTTCAGCTTCTCGGCCAGCGTCTTCGAGGCGCCCGACACGGCCGCGCCGCCGACCGGGATCGAGCGCGATCCGCCCGTGCCGCCGCCGGTCGCGATCAGGTCGGAATCGCCCTGAACGACCTTGATCCGGTCGAGCGGCAGGTCGAGCTCCTGGCTGACGAGCTGGGCATAGGCCGTCTCGTGCCCCTGCCCCGTCGATTGCGTGCCGATCAGCACGGTCACCCGGCCGCCGGGATCGAGGCGGACGACGCTCTTCTCGCCCCCGCCGCCCGCGCAGGCCTCGACATAGGTCGCCATGCCGATGCCCCGGATCAGGCCCTTGCGGGCGGAGGCGCGGCGGCGCCCTTCGAAGCCGTCCCAATCGGCCCGGGACAGGGCGTCCCGCATATGGCCTTCGAAATCTCCCGAATCGTACACGTTTCCGGTCGCGGTCTTGTACGGAAGCTTGCCTGTCGGGATGAGGTTCAGACTCCTCAGCGCGTCCGGCGCCACCCCGACCTCGCGCGCGATGTGGTCTACGAAGCGCTCGATCGCGTAGGCCGCCTCCGGCCGCCCGGCGCCCCGATAAGCGTCGACCGGCAGCGTGTGGCTGTAATAGCCGCGAATGCGGGCCCGCACGGCCGGGATGTCGTAGAGGCCGGGCGACATCATCGCGCCGCCGGTCGGGATGTAGGGCGCGAAATAGCTGAGATACCCGCCCATATCGGCCTTGAGGTCGACCCGCAGCGCCAGGAATCGGTTGTCGGCGTCGAGCGCCATCTCCAGCATCACGATGTTGTCGCGGCCGTGGGCGTCGGCGATGAAATGCTCGCTGCGGTCGGAGATCCACTTCACCGTCCGGCCGGTCTTCTCGGCCGCGATCATGGCGAGCGGATATTCCCGGTAGGGGAAGAACTTGGTGCCGAAACCGCCGCCGACGTCGCGCGTCAGGAGCTTCATCCGGCCGGGATCGACATTGAACACGGACCCCGCCAGCACGCCCTTGATGCCGTGGACGCCCTGCCCGCCGAAGGTCAGGGTCCAGCGTTCCGTCCCCGCGTCGAACTCGGCCACGCAGGCGCGGCCTTCCATGTAGTTGCAGATGAGCCGGTTGTTCACGAGCGTGAGCGACACCGTGCGGGCCGCCTTCGCGAAGGCCGCGTCGGTCGCGGCCTCGTCGCCGAGCCCGGCATCGAAGGCGAGGTTGCCGGGCACGTCGGCGAAGACGAGGGGCGCGCCCGGAGCCTCCGCGCCCTCGATCCCGATCGCGGCCGGCAGCGCCGTCCAGTCCACGGGGATCGCCTCCGACGCGTCGCGCGCCTCGCTCAGCGTGTCGGCGACGATGAAGGCCACGGCATCGCCGACATGGTGCGCGGTGCCGTCCGCCAGCAGCGGATAGGGCGGTGTCCTCATGGTCGTCCCGTCGCGGTTCTTGGCCGGAGCCCCGCAGGGCAGGCCGCCATAGCCCGCGACGTCCGCGTGGGTCAGGATCGCCCGCACGCCCGGCATGGCTCTCGCCGCCGCGAGATCCCCGATCGTGAAGGTCGCGTGCGCGTGCGGGCTCCTCAGCACGTAGGCGTGGAGCGCGTCGGCCGGCCCGAGATCGTCCGTGTAGCGGCCGTGCCCCGTGACGAGACGCCCGTCCTCCACCCGCGATGCCGGCTGTCCGAGCCCGAACTTCATGGGACGCATGCGGTGTGCTCCATCTCTTTCCGAGGGGTGGACCGGCCGCCCGGGACGGTCAATGGACCGGCGCCGCCGACGACGTCGCGGGTGCCCTCCAGCGTCCGCCGATCCACAGCGTGAAGCTGCGGATCACGACGTAGAAGACGGGCGTCAGGAACAGACCGAAGAACGTGGCGCCGATCATGCCGAAGAACACCGCGGTCCCGAGCGCCTGGCGCATCTCGGCGCCCGGACCGGTCGCGATCACGAGCGGCACGACGCCCAGGATGAAGGCGAAGGCCGTCATCAGGATCGGCCGCAGCCTGATCCGGGTCGCCTCGACCACGGCGTCGACCGGCCCCTTGCCGTCCCGGTCCTCGATCTGCTTGGCGAATTCCACGATCAGGATGGCGTTCTTGGCCGCGAGCCCGATCAGGACCACGAGCCCGACCTGTGTGAGGATGTTGTTGTCCTGACCGCGGAGCACGACGCCTCCCAGCGCGGCCAGCACGCCCGTCGGCACGACCAGGATGATGGCGAGCGGCAGCGCCCAGCTCTCGTATTGCGCGGCCAGCACCAGGAACACGAAGAGCACGCCGAGCGCGAAGACGAAGACGGCCGTGTTGCCGGTCGCCTTCTCCTGGTAGGCGAGCTCCGTCCATTCGTAGCCGATGCCCTGCGGCAGGTTGCCGGCGATCTTCTCCATCTCCGAAAGGCCGGTGCCCGAGGACACGCCGCGGGCCGTGTCGCCCTGGATCGGCACGGAAGTGTACATGTTGTAGCGCTGGACGAGGTCGGCGCCCGCCGTGTCGCGGATGTCGACGAGCGAGCCGAGGGGCACCAGCGCGCCGCCCGCGCTCCTGACCTTCAGCTTGAGGATGTCTTCCCGCTCCTGCCTGAAGCGCTGGTCCGCCTGCGCGCGGACTTGGTACACGCGGCCGAACACGTTGAAATCGTTGACGTAGGCGCCGCCGAGATTGACCTGGAGCGTGTTGAAGATGTTCGGCAGCGGCACGTCGAGCATGCGGGCCTTCACCCGGTCGATGTCGAGGTAGATCTGGGGCGTGTTGTTGCCGAAGGTCGTGAACACGCGCGTCAGGTTTGGGTTCTGGTTCGCCTGGCCGATGATGTCGCGCGCCGAGCCGAGGAGCGCGTTGAGGCCCGCGCCCGAACGGTCCTGAAGCTGGAGCTTGAAGCCGCCGGCATTGCCGAGCCCTTGAACGGGCGGCGGCGGGAGCGCGAAGATCACCGCGTCCTGGATCACGGACAGCTTGCCGATCACCTGGCCGGCGAGCGCGGCCGCGGAAAGCGCGGGCGTGTTCCGCTCGGCGAAGGGCTTGAGCGGCAGGAACATGACGCCGCCGGACGGCGTGTTGGTGAAGGTCGCGCCGTTGAAGCCGCCGATCGAGATCACGTTCGAGATGCCGGGGATGTCCTTGATGATCCCCTCGGCGCGCCGCATCACGGCGTCCGTCCGGCTGAGGGACGCCCCGTCCGGCAGCTGGATGACGGCGATCAGGTAGCCCTTGTCCTGGGCCGGGATGAAGCCGGTCGGCGTCGTTCGGGCGAGGAACAGCGTCCCGCCGATCACCAGGAGGTAGACGAGCGTCATCGCGGCGAGCCCGGTCTTGTGGCCGACGAGGAACCGGACGGTTCGCGAATAGCGATGCGACGTCCAGTCGAACCCGCGGTTGAACCCGTTCGCGAGCCCGCTTCCCCAGCGGGCCAGGACGAAGCGGGGCGGGTGCTCGGCATGCGGCCGCAGGAGGAGCGCGCACAAGGCGGGCGACAGCGTGAGCGAGTTGAAGGCCGAGATGATCGTCGCGGCCGCGATCGTCAGCGCGAATTGCCGGTAGAACTGGCCGGATATGCCCGGGATGAAGGCGGTCGGGATGAACACGGCCGACAGGACGAGCGCGATGGCGACCACGGCCCCGCCGACCTCGTCCATGGTGATGTGCGCCGATTCGGCCGGCGCCTTGCCGTCCGCGATGTTGCGCTCGACGTTCTCGACGACCACGATCGCGTCGTCCACCACGATCCCGATGGCGAGAACCAGCCCGAACAGGGTCAGGTTGTTCAGCGAGAAGCCGAAGGCGCTCATCACCGCGAAGGTGCCGATGAGCGAGACCGGGATGGCGATGATCGGGATGAGCGCGGTGCGCCAGCTCTGGAGGAAGACGAGCACCACGATGACGACGAGGAGGATCGCCTCGAACAGCGTCTTGTAGACCTCCCGGACGGATTCCGCGATGAACTCGGTCGGGTTGTAGGCGATCCGGTATTCCAGCCCGACCGGGAAGGTCGCCTGGATCTCCTTCATCTTGGAGATCACGGCCTCAGCCGCGTCGAGCGCGTTCGTGCCGGGCCGCTGGAAGACGCCGATGCCGATCGCGTCCTTGCCGTCGAGATAGGAGTTGGAATTGTAGTCGCGGGCGCCGAGCTCGACCCGGGACACGTCCGCGAGCCGGACGAGACGCCCGTTGGCGGATTTGACGATCACGTTCTCGAATTGCCGGACGCTCTCGAAGCGGCCCTGCGTCTGGACGGTGAGCTGGAAGGCGTTGCCGTCGGGCGACGGCGCGGCGCCGAGCGCGCCACCCGCCACCTGGATGTTCTGCTCCTGCAGCGCGGCCACGACATCCGTCGTGGACAGGCCGTAGGAGGCGAGGCGGTCGGGATCGAGCCACACCCGGAGCGAATATTCCCGGGCGCCGAACACGGTGACGTCGCCGACCCCGTCGAGGCGCAGGAGCTCGTCCCGGACCCGGATCAGGGTGTAGTTCGAGATGTAGAGCTGGTCGAAGGCGTTGTTCGGCGACAGCATGTGGACGACCATCAGGAAGTCCGACGACGCCTTCCGGGTCGTGATGCCGAGGGCTCGCACCTCGGCCGGAAGGCGGGGCTGCGCCGTCGCGACGCGGTTCTGTACGAGGACGTTCGCCTGGTCGAGATTGGTGCCGAGCTGGAACGTGATCGTCAGCTGCATGGCGCCGTCGGAGGTCGAGTACGACGACATGTAGAGCATGCCCTCGACGCCGTTCACCTCCTGCTCGATCGGGTTCGCGACCGTGGCCGCCACCGTCTCGGCATTGGCACCCGGATAGGTCGCCCGCACCACGATCGTCGGCGGCGCGATCTCCGGATACTGGGCGACGGGGAGCCGGGAATAGGCCACGTAGCCGACCAGCACGAGGAGGATCGACACGACGGAGGCGAAGATCGGCCGGTCGACGAAGAAATGGGCGAAGCGCATGTGGCGAGCCTGGTCCGTCCCGTCAGGGCCGCGACGGCGGCAGGTCTTGACGCTGGGGCGTGACCTTCCCGCCAGGGCGGACGCGCTGCAGGCCGGAGATGACGATCGCCTCCGTCCCGTCGAGCCCGCTTCGGATCAGGCGATAGCCGTCGATCTTCGGCCCGGGCCGGACGACCTTCGGAGCGACGCCGCCGTCGGCCCCGACCGTCCAGACGATCCGGCGGTCCTGATCGGTCGCGATGGCCTCGTCCGGGATCAGGATGCCGCGGCTGGCGAGCGAGCCCGTGATCTTCACCTTGCCGAACAGGCCGGGGACGAGGAACAGGTCGGGATTGGGCACCACCGCCCTGACCCGGATGGTCCCGGTGCTCGGATCGACGCGGTTGTCGATGAAGTCGAGCTTCGCCTTGCGGTTCGGGTCGCGCTCGTCCGTGACGCCGACGAGCGCGTCGTAATCCGCGTCCCGCCCGGCCTTCTTCTGCTCCAGCACGGTGCGGGAATAGGTCAGGAAGGCCCGCTCGTCGACGTCGAAATAGAAGTAGATCGGGTCGAGCGACACGATAGTCGTGAGCAGCGTCTCGTTCGCGTTCACGAGGTTGCCCTCGGAGATGAGCTTGCGGCCGATGCGGCCGGCGAGAGGCGCCCGGATGTCGGTGAAGTCGTAGTTCAGCTGCGCGTTGCGGAGCGCCGCCTCGGCGTTGTCCTGGTCGGCCTTCGCCGTGATGAACGCCTGCCGGCGCTGGTCGACGAGTTGTTCGGCGATGTTGCCCGTGCGCTGGAGCGACTGGGCACGCTCGAGATCGGCCTGTCCGAAATTCAGCCGGGCCTGCGCCGATTGCACGCTCGCCTGGGACTGGTCGAGCGCGGCCTTGTAGGGCCGGCGGTCGATCACGACGAGCGGATCGCCCTTCTTCACGAGCGACCCGTCCCGGAACGTCACCTTGTCGAGGTAGCCCGAGACCCGCGCCCGGATCTCGACAGAATCGGCCGCCTCGAAGCGCCCCGTGAACTCGTCGTATTCGACGACGTCGCGCACCACCGGCTTCGCGACCGTGACCATCGGCGGAGGTCCGCCGGGCGCCTGGGCCGAGGCCGGGCCGGCCAGGGCCGCACCGGCCAGGAGGGTCAATGCCGTGACGGCAGCACGTCTCATGAAAGTCTCCGAGCGCTCCGCGAGCGGGGGAAAGCCGTCAACCGACCGCCTCGCCCGCCGCGACCCAGCCCTTGAACCCCGGCGCGAAATGCTCGCCGAGATCGCGCCCGGCGGCCCGGCTCAGCTCGATCGCGCGGCGGGACCGCACACCGGCGGCGCATGAGAACACGACCCGACCGGTCTCGGGAAGCGCTCGCGGATCGAAGCCCGAGAGCGGCATGGAGACCGCGCCCGGAATGGTGCCTGCCTCGTACTCGTACGCCTCGCGGACGTCGACGAGCGTGATCGAGCCGTCCGCCAGCCCTTCCTTGAGCTCGTCGAAGGTCACGTCCGAGATCGCCGCCGATCCGCCCATCATGCCGAAGCATCCGCCGCCACGGTTGGCCCGATCGCCATACTTGTGAGCGGAGCCACGGTACGCAAGCCCACAATTGTGCGATGCGTCAAATAACGGCCGGGCTGCATCGAACGGCGGCGGCGCGCGTTCTGCCCGGCGCGTGGGAGATATGAGATGGCGGACGAGAGCGGAGCGGGAAGCTGGCAGCCCATAGACGGGGCGCCTCACGATCGGGAGATTCTCGTCTTCACGCGGCCCTGGGGACCCATCATCGCGAGCTACAGCGAGGAATTCGGGGAGTGGCTTTCCCGGATGCAGGTCCCGGTCTCGATCAAGGACGAGAACGAGATGCCGACCCACTGGCAGCCGCTGCCGGAGCCCCCGGAGGGGGTCGCCGATCCGAATGGGGGCGAAACCCCGTGAGGAGGCCGCCTGACGGCGGCCCCGTCCGCTCGAGAGTCGGGAGTGTCGGGATCCGTCAGTCGCAGATCTCGCGCGGGCGGACGTCCCAGCCCCAGCCGGGCACCCAGACGCGGCGGTGCACCAC
>CALMTJ010000490.1 GCA_937872715.1 uncultured Methylobacteriaceae bacterium | reverse complement strand
GCGCTCATCATGTATGCGGCCCGCGTCCGAGCCATGCTGCTCTCCGTCGACCTCCACGATGAGCTTGGCCTCGTGGCAGCAGAAATCGACGATGTAGGGTCCGAGCGGGACCTGGGACGGGAAGTGGCTGCCGTCGACAGACAGGCGATTTCGGATGTGCCACCACAGCCGCCGCTCCGCGGGCGTGAGCTCACGGCGCATTCTGCGCGCCCGCTCTCGCCGGGCGGGCGCCGGGCGATGAGTCGGGTCATCCGACCAGGGACGCACCATGATCAGCGCTCCGGCACTTGGTGGACCCCCACCCCGGTTCGCGGCTCCGCCGCGACTCGGCCCTCCCCGCAAGGGGGAGGGAGTAGCGGCGGCTCCAAGACTGCCGCTCTCATCTCGGCGCGCCCGTCCTGGCCGCGAGGGCCTCGTCGTACCACCAGAGGTCGGGGAAGCCCGGTCCGCCGAAGCCGGGCAGAGTGGCGGGGCGGCCGAAGCGGTTCCAGCGGGCCGTGCGGGTCACCCGCGACGACCATTGCGGGACGACGTAGTCGTGCGCGAGGAGCACGCGGTCGAGGGCGCGCGTCGCGGCCAGGAGCTCCTCGCGGTCGGCGGCGAAGATGACGGTCTCGATCAGGGCGTCGACGGCCGGGTCCTTGATGCCCGCGACGTTGCGGGAGCCGGGCCGGTCGGCCGCGGCCGAACCCCAGAATTCCCGCTGCTCGTTGCCGGGCGACAACGATTGCGGCCACAGGCTGGTGGTGACGTCGAAATCGAAGGAGCGCAGCCGGTTCTGGTACTGCGCCGCGTCCGCGATACGCAGCTCGGACCCGATCCCGATGCGCTCCAGCACCGCCCGGTACGGCAGGACGAAGCGCTCCGTCGACTGGTCGAAGCCCAGGAACTCCACCCGGAACGGCTCGCCGGAGGCGCGGGACACGAGCTGCCGGCCCTTCAGCTCCCAGCCGGCTTCGCCGAGGAGCCGCACGGCCTCGCGCAGGTTCGCCCTCACCGCATCCGCGCCGCCGTTGACCGGGTTCGCGTAGGGCGTCGTGAAGACCGATCCCGGCACCTTGTCGCGGAGGCGCTCCAGGATGGCGAGCTCCCGCCCGGCGGGCAGGCCCGACGAGGCCAGCTCCGTCCCGAAGAAGAAGGAATCGACGCGCTCGTAAAGCCCGTAGAACAGCGTCCGGTTCGTGTCCTCGAAATCGAAGGCGAGGTTGAAGGCCCGGCGCACCCGCTGGTCGCGGAAGAGCGGACGCCGCAGGTTGAAGGTGAAGGCCTGCATCACGCCCGAGGAGCGGACGGGGAACTCCTCCTTGACCACCCGGCCCTCCCGGGCGGCCGGGAAGTCGTAGCCGGTCGACCAATCGCGGGCGCTGTTCTCCGTGCGCCAGTCGAAGCGGTCCCCCTTGAACGCCTCCAGCAGCACCGTCGAGTCGCGGAAATACTCGTAGCGGATCTCCCGGACGTTGCGGCGGCCCCGCATGACGTTGAGATCGCGCGCCCAGTAATCGGGGACGAGCTCGTATGTCGCGAAACGGCCGGGATCGAAGCTCTTCAGCCGGTAGGGCCCGGATCCCATCGGCGGCTCCAGCCCCGTCTGCGACGGGTCGCGGGCGGCTCCTTCGGCCGTCCTGCCTGACCACCAGGCACGGGACAGGACCGGCATCTCCCCCACGATCTGCGGCAGCTCGCGGTTGCCGGTCTCGGAGAAGGTGAAGGTGATCTCGCGCGGGCCGGTCTCCTCCGCCCGCAGCACGTTGTGATAGTAGAAGCCGTAGGTGGGGCTCGTCGCCTTCAGCGTCTCGAAGGAGAAGCGCACGTCGGCCACCGTGATTGGGGAGCCGTCCTGGAACCGAGCCGCCGCGTTGAGCCGGTAGGTGACCCGGCTCCTGTCCTCCGGAAAGCGAACCGCCTCGGCGATGAGCCCGTATTCGGTCGCCACCTCGTCGTCCGACGCCGTCATCAGCGTGTCGTGCAGGAGGGCCGCGATGCCGCCTTCGAGCTCGCCTTTCACGCCCTGGACGAAGAGGTTGAAATTGTCGAACGTCCCCTGCACGCCGAGGCGCAGCAGGCCGGCCTTCGGGGCATCCAGCCGCACGTTGTCGAAGGCCGGGAAGCCGGCCGGATATTTGGGCTGTCCCATCAGCGACAAGGCGTGCCGCCAATCCGGCTCGTCTGCCGCCGCTCTCCCGCGAGGCAGGGCAGCGCCGGTCGCCGCGGCCGCCCCGAGCGCGACGAGGTGGCGGCGGTGCGGTCCGTGAGGTCGCGTCATGGCGGGAGCCGGCCGCAGGATCGTGGCGGCTTTGCGGCTCGGACCCGCCGGGCGGCGATCCGTCCGCCTAGGGC
>CALMTJ010000489.1:14891-19994 GCA_937872715.1 uncultured Methylobacteriaceae bacterium | reverse complement strand
TGCGGGCGCCGACGACCAGGAGCACGTCGACGATCCGGATGAGGTCGCGCACGGCCGCCTGCCGGTTCTGGGTGGCGTAGCAGATGTCGCGCGTGTCCGGCCCGATCACGTCCGTGAAGCGGGCCGTCAGCTCCTCGATGATGTGGCGCGTGTCGTCCACGGAGAGCGTCGTCTGGGTGATGTAGGCGATGGGGGTGTCGAGCGCGAGCGGCAAGGTATGCACGTCGGCGGCCGTCTGGACGAGATGGACGGCGCCGTCGATCTGGCCGAGCGTGCCCACCACCTCCGGGTGCCCGGCATGGCCGACGAGAACGAGCGTACGGCCCTGCGTCACGTAGCGCCGGCCCTGGTTGTGGACCTTGGTGACGAGCGGGCAGGTGGCGTCGAGGACGGGAAGGTTCCGCTCCTTGGCGTCCGTCTGGACGGAGCGCGCGACGCCGTGCGCCGAGAACACCGTCACGGCGCCGGTCGGCACCTCCGACAGCTCCTTCACGAAGACCGCGCCCTTCGCCTTCAGCGTCTCGACGACGTGACGGTTGTGAACGATCTCGTGGCGAACGTAGATCGGCGCGCCGTATTTCGTGAGCGCACGCTCGACGATGTCGATGGCGCGCACCACGCCGGCGCAGAAGCCGCGCGGCTGCGCAAGAACGACCTTCATGCCCCCGTCCGTGAACCGTGCCCGATGCGCTGCAACATCCTCTTGCGCCCCGCATACATCAACACGGCGCAGAATCCCAGCGTTGCGCCTCCGCCGGGATCGTTCGTCCCCGACGAGATCGCGATCGGGCTGAATCGGAGCACCCATGCAAGGACCCTCCAGGGCCGGGACGACGATGCGGTCGTTGATCGGCCCGCCCTCCCCCGCTAGACGAGGCCACCTCCCCTTCCGCGCCGAGATGATGATCCAGGCCGCCCGTGTTGATGCGACCCGTTGAAGCGATCGTGAGCGCCTCCGTGCGGAGGCCCTGGCTCACGATCCTCCTGTCGCTCGCCGTCGCGGCGCTCGGGCTGTGGCTCACCGTCTCGCGCTTCGCCATCGACACGAACACGGCGAGCCTGATCTCGCCCGCCGTCGGCTGGCGCCGCATGGAGGCGCGGTTTGACAGGAGCTTCCCCCAGCGGACGGACCTCGCCGTCGCCGTGATCGACGCCGCCACCCCGGAGCGGGCCGAGGAGGCGGCCGACCGCCTCGCCGCCGCTCTCGCGTCCCGGCCGGCGCTGTTCCGGAGCGTCGAGCGGCCCGACGGAGGTCCGTTCTTCGACCGCCACGGGCTCCTGTTCCTGCCGCTGGACGAGCTTCGGACGACGCTCGCCGCCTTCTCCGAACAGGCGGGGCTCCTCTCGGTCCTGGCCGGCGACACGAGCCTGCGCGGCTTCGCCCAGACGGTCGGGGCCGCGCTGATCGGCGTCCGGCGCGGCAACGTGTCCCTGGACGATCTCGGGGCGAGGTTCGACGCCTTCTCCACCACCGTCGAGCGGGCGCTCGGCGGGCAGCCGGCCCGTCTGTCCTGGCGCAACCTCATGGCCGAGCAGCCTCCGCCGACCTCGGAACTCCGCAAGCTCCTGCTCGTCCGGCCGGTGATGGATTACGGCTCGCTCCAGCCGGGCGCCGCCGGGACGGACGCGATCCGGGCCGCGGCGGCGGAGATCGGGCTCACGCCGGAGAACGGCGTCACCGTCCGGCTCACGGGTCCGGTGCCGCTCGCGGACGAGGAATTCGCCACCGTCGCCGAGAACATGGCGCTGAATGTGGGCCTCACGGTGCTCGCCGTGGTCGCCATCCTGTTCATGGCCCTGCGCTCGGCGAGGCTGATCGGCGCGGTGCTGATCACGCTCGGGGCCGGGCTGGTCGTCACCTCGGGGATCGGCATCCTGGCGGTCGGCCGGCTGAACCTGATCTCCGTCGCCTTCTTCGTCCTGTTCATCGGGCTCGGCGTCGATTTCGGCATCCAGTTCGTCGTGCGCTACCGGGCGGAGCGCCATATCCGCGACGATGTCCGCGAGGCGCTGCGGGCCGGCGCGCGCGGCGTCGGGTTCTCCCTCAGCCTCGCGGCCCTGTCGCTGATCGCAGGCTTCCTGTCCTTCCTGCCGACGGAGTTCCGGGGCGTGTCCGAGCTCGGCCTGATCGCGGGTCTCGGCATGTTCGTCGCCTGCGCGGGCAGCTTCACGCTGCTCCCGGCGCTGATCGTCGTTCTCCGTCCGGGGCGCGAAGCGGCGCCGGTCGAGACGGCCGCGCTCGCCGGGATCGACCATTGGATCGCGCGACACCGCCGGCTCGTCCTCGCCGGCACGGCTGCCCTGGTTCTCGCCGGCATACCGGCTCTCGTGAACCTCCGCTTCGATTCCGACCCGATGAACCTCCGCGACCCGTCCGTTGAATCGGTCGCGACCTATCTCGACCTCGCCCGCGACCCGCAGACGAGCCCGAGCTCGGTCGACGTCCTGACACCATCGCTCTCGGCCGCGGGCGCCGTCGCGGAGCGCCTGTCGGCCCTCCCGGAGGTGTCCCGGGCTGTGTGGCTCAACACCTTCATCCCGCCGGACCAGCCGGAGAAGCTGGCCCTGATCGCCGCGGCCGTCCCGATGCTGACCTCCGTGCTCCAGCCGCACGAGGTGGAGCCGCCCTCCGAGGCCGAGAACTCGCTCGCCCTGCGGCAGGTCGCGGCCTCCCTGAAGAACGCGGCGGCCGACCCCAGGTCGGGCGGCGGGGCGGCCGCTCTCCGGCTCGCGAAGGCCTTCGAGCGGCTGGCCGCCGCCGACCGGGAGGTCGGGGAGCGGGCGCGCGTGGCGCTCACGACCGATTTCCTGCGGCTGCGGACGAGCCTGGCGAGCGCCCTCTCGCCCGAACCGGTCACGTCGGACTCGCTGCCGGCCTCCATCCGGGAGACCTGGGTCGCGCCGGACGGCACCGCCCGGATCGAGGTGATGCCGAAGCGCGACGTCGCCGACCCGGAGGAGGGCCGCGCCTTCGTCAACGCCATCCGGCAGGTCACGCCCGACATCACAGGGGCGCCGGTGACCATCGCGGAATCAGGCCGGACCATCATCCGGGCCTTCGTGCTGGCCGGCCTCTATTCCTTCGCGGCCATCACGATCATCCTGTGGATCGCGATGCGGCGGATCACGGACGTGCTCCTGGCGCTGGGCCCGCTCGCCCTCGCGGGCGTGCTGACGCTCGAGGCGGCGCAACTCGTCGGGCTGCAGCTGAACTTCGCCAACATCATCGCCCTGCCGCTGATGTTCGGCGTCGGCGTCGCCTTCCACATCTACTACCTGATCGCCTGGCGGGCCGGGACGGCCGACATGCTGGCGTCGAGCCTGACGCGCGCGATCTTCTTCTCCGCCCTGACCACCGGCGTCGCCTTCGGCTCCCTCTGGGCCTCGAGCCATCCCGGCACGGCCAGCATGGGGGAGCTCCTCGCCATCTCGCTCGTGTTCACGTTGCTGGCGGCTTTCCTGGTCGTGCCGGCCTTCCTCGGGCCGCCGCCGAAGATCGGGCGGACGGGCGCCCCTCCGTAATACGCCCGACGACCGCGCCCGGCGACGCGCATTGTCGCCAGCCGTACGTTCGACCGACATCGTGAACGAACTGCCCCGCCCCGGATTTCAACGCGTGCCGACCGATCCAGGCACCGATGTTGGAGCACGCTCGCCTATGAGAGACCCCGTCCGCTACTCGGATTCGATTGAGACCATCGGGGAGAACGAAGACGAGACCTTCGACAAGATCATCGCTGCGATGGCCAAAGGCGGAAAGGTCACGCGCGAACGCTACGGCCGGTCCGTACGGACCTCTCACGCCAAGGGGCACGGTCTCCTGACGGGCGAGCTGATCGTCGCCGACGGGCTGCCGCCCGAGCTGCGGCAGGGCCTCTTCGCGCGGCCGAGAACCTATCCGGTGGTCGTCCGCCTCGCGCATGTGCCGGGCGAGCTGCTCGACGACCGGAAGGTGTCGACCCCGCGGGGGATGGCCATCAAGGTCATCGGCGTGGAAGGCCCGATGCTGCCGGCCCACCAGGGTCAGGTGACGCAGGATTTCGTGCTCGACACCGGCAAGGTGTTCAACGCGCCCGATGCCGGGTTCTTCCTCGGCGCCATCTCGGCCACGGAGGCCGCGACGCCGATGCCGGAGGGCGTGAAGGCGGCCGTGTCGGCGATGTCCCGCGCGGCGAACGCCGCGCTCAACGCCGTCGGGCTGAACAGCGCCAACCTCGATTTCTACGGGCACCCGTTCAACCACCCGCTGACCGAGGGCTATTTCAGCCAGGTCGCCTTCCGGTACGGCGACTACGTCGCGAAGCTCGGGATCTTTCCCGACCTCGCGGGCCTGCGCGACCTCGCAGCCCAGCCCTTCGAGCCGGAGGACGAGAACGGTCTGCGCACGGCCGTGACCGGGTATTTCCGCACGAAGCCGGCGGAGTTCTCCGTCCGGATCCAGCTCTGCACCGATCTCGACAAGATGCCGGTCGAGAACGCCTCGACGGAGTGGCCGGAGGACGAGAGCCCCTACGCGACGGTCGGCCGCCTCGTCCTCCCGCCCCAGGAGGCGTTCTCGCCCGCACGCCAGGCCGCCGTGGAGGAGGCGATGCTCTTCTGCCCCGCCCACAGCCTCGCCGCCCACCGGCCGCTCGGCTCGATCGCGCGAGCCCGGATGAAGGCCTACGAGGTGCTGGGCAACGCGCGCCGGCGGGAGAACGGCACGCCGCCCGTCGAGCCGCGCTCCGTCGACGAGATCCCGGCCTGAGCCCGACGGCCGGAGGAGGAAGCCGTGACTCAGCAGATCCCGCTCGGACCCGAGAACCGCGCCGACGACGGCGCCGGCGAGGACGGCACGCACGCCGTCGCGCCGGACCTCGCCTATCGGCGGCTGGTGATGGTGAACGTCGTCTTCGTCGGACATCCGGGTTCGGGCGACCGGGGCTGGGTGCTGGTCGATGCCGGCGTGACCGGGACGAAGGGGCTGATCACGGGCGCGGCCGCCGCGCGGTTCGGGGAGGGAGCGCGGCCGTCCGCCATCGTGCTGACCCACGGCCATTTCGACCATGTCGGGGCGCTGGAGGACCTCGCGGCCGAGTGGGACGTGCCCGTCTACGCCCACGA